>DTSJ01000200.1 GCA_012965445.1 Candidatus Hydrogenedentota bacterium | reverse complement strand
ATTCTCGACGTGCGAAAGGAGCCCCACTTTGAGTATTCTGTTTCCAAAGGAGACCGAGCAATGCACGAAAAAAGGCGACCCCAGCGGCCAGAACACCAGACAAAACAGTCCCGGGTCTGCCCTTCAGTTATGATAATCCTCCTTTCGTCCCTATTCTTCGCGGCATGTTCGCCTGGTCCGGAAAAGTTGGCCCGACAGAAATTCGATGCCGAACTCGCCTGGGAGGAAGAAGTCGGGCGAGACGTGTTTCAGGAGCCCGCCTTGGCCTATGTGGAGGACGACCCCGCCCTGCCCCGTGTATTGCTTATAGGCGACTCCATTTCCATGGCCTACACCATCCCTGTTCGCAATTTACTGAAAGGAAAAGCCAACGTCCATCGCATTCCAAAGAACGGAGGCAATACTCTCCGAGGACTGGAGAATATCGAAACCTGGCTGCGAGACGAAAAATGGGATGTAATTCATTTCAACTGGGGGCTGCACGACATCTACCGGGTCGACAAGCAAAACGAACCCGATATCGCGATGGACAAGGCCGTATCCCCTCAAGCCTACGCGCAGAACCTGCTCGATCTTGTTGCACGACTCAAAAAAAATACCAACGCCAAACTCATCTGGGCCTCCACGACCCCCGTACCCGATGGCGCACCCGGATTCATCCAGGGCGAAGAAGTTAAATACAATGCTATCGCAGAGACAATTATGACCAAGGAAAGTGTTTCAGTAAACGATCTACACGAACAAATCCTGCCCCAAATCGACACCCTTCAACGACAGGCCAACGTACATTTTCACGCAGAGGGTTCCACGTTTCTGGCGCAACGCGTCGCCAATATCATTCAAAATGCGCTGGAGGCCCCCGATTAACTGAGCAGGTGGGTCAATGCCAGAAGTGCTTCTTCGCATTCTTCTTCATGCTCGCCACGAAATCTTTCTGTTCGTCGCGGCCCAGCACTTTGACGATTTGATCGGTATAGTCATCCCACGAAAACTTAAGCACAGTCGCCTCGCCGCTCGCCATGACAGTCGCAGACCACTCAGTGCCTTTTTCGCTCTTGTTCGGAAAAATACCCACGATATTCGGCGCAGTAAGAATTACCTCCTGCAGCGCCTTACGCAAAAGTTTCAACTTGCCGTCTACCAAAAGATATCCCGTACTGGCGCAAGGAGAACCTTGATTGAACAATGTATCGATTTCTTTCAATTGAACCATATCGCTCAACGTAGACAGAGGTCGACAGACTTTTATGCGGACTTCCTCCGAAAGGTCCGATATAAGCGGGAGTTCAAGGATCTCCTTATACTGAAACCGCTCCCAGGACTGTTGCTGCACCGCTTCCTGGAAAGCCTGCAGAGCCTCAGTCGAAAGACTGTCACGCGCACCAGCGTACAAATCGTGCCAATAAAACTGCGCCCCGACGGTCTGGCCGTTCGCACGAACCGTCGCAGAACGAATATCAGCAGACTTAAACTGCGCCATCTCGCCCAGCAACACCGGAGCCGTAATCTCGATCGAGTCGCGGTCCTCCCATGCCAGCGTAGCAGTCCCTTCCAGAAGTACCAGTCCTGTATCAAACGACAAATACCCGCAGTTAATCATCGCTTCTCCGTCCTCATAGCGCAGGACATCCGAAACATCAACATACACTTCGGCAATCTGTCCGCGCGAATCAGCCGGAATCGCGCTTAGAAACTCCAGTTCAGCTATTTTCTGTGCTACTGCACTCGCTTCCATTGTCAGTCGACCCCATTATCCCGAACACTGTACCAGACGATATCAAACCACTATAGTTATTTCCAAACCATCTGTCAAAGCATTCGACTTGATTCATCCCATCAAAATGGTATGATGAAGAACGGCACAAAAACAGCAAAGGAGAAACACAGATGGCTCCAGAAGTACTGTCCGCAGCTCGAAAGACCCGCAGCCCCCTCAATTTGCGCCGTATACTCGCATACGCCGTCAAACTCGGTGCCTCGGACATCCACCTGAAAGTGGATCGCCCACCAGTGCTGCGCGTGGACGGAGAATGCCGCTTTGCCGGCGAGAAAGACCTGACGCAGCAGGATTTGCTCGGTGTTATCGACGAAGTCATGGACGAGCGTGAGAAGGAACGTTTCATGGAATCAGGAGACGCTGATTTGGCGTTGAACATGGACGGCGTTGGTCGGTTCCGTGTAAATGTCCTGAAACAGCGCGGCACAATAGCCCTCGTCATGCGGCACGTCAAAGGTAAAATCCCCGATGCCCGTGGATTAAATCTGCCCCAGGAGGCGATCGAAAAAATAGCTGCATTCAGGCGAGGACTCGTGTTGGTCACGGGAACGACCGGTAGCGGCAAATCCACGTCACTCGCCTCAATTATCAACATTATAAACCGCACTCGGCGCGATCACATTGTGTGCCTGGAAGATCCCATCGAATTTGTGCATGAGGATATATTGAGTACAATCACGCAACGCGAAATCGGCATTGACTCCGGAGATTTCAAAACAGCTCTCAGGGCTCTGATGCGTGAAGATCCTGACGTAATACTAATCGGCGAACTCCGCGATATTGAAACTTTCGAAGCTGCCATCCATGCCTCGGAAACCGGACACCTCGTGTTCAGCACCACCCACACCACCAACGCCATGCTCACCGTTGACCGCGTTGTCGACCTCTTTCCGCCGATCCAGCACGAACAGATCAGGGCGCAGTTGTCATTTCAGTTGCAGGCAATTCTATCCCAGCGACTCATACCCTCTGCCGATGGCACGGGACGCGTACCGGCAGTGGAGATTCTGTTTGGAAATCCGGGTATTCGATCGCTGATACGTGAAAACAATCTCAAACAAATTCCCGGAGCACTGATGGCGGGCAAGGGTGAACACATGCAGACCTTTAACATGGGCCTTGTGGATCTTGTTCAGAAGGGTCTTGTCGAAGAAGAGGATGCTCTTAACGCGTCCGACAATCAGGAAGAACTCCGGATGAATCTTCAGGGCATATATGTCTCAACCGGAGGCGGCGGAATACTCAAAAAATAGAGACCATATATCAATACGATTGTTATCACCCGCCCCGATGGTATACCGGAGCATCTGGGGGTGGCTCAGCCATGGTAGAGCAAATAGACGTACCGAACCGGCTGGCGCGACAGGCGTCCACCAAATTCGGGTGTGGCTCTCTTCATCGAAACGCATAGATTCTGCATGCAAAGTTCCGCTTTTAGCACGCGCAGTTTGTTGAAAAACCTGAGAAACAAGGTAGATTTTAAAAAGAAAGCTGTGCCTCGCAATTAATCATCCGCACCGGTATCATTGAAGTTTCGCGAT
>DTSJ01000199.1 GCA_012965445.1 Candidatus Hydrogenedentota bacterium | reverse complement strand
ACGTGAGGTAGTAGTAGATGTTTTCTCGGTCCGCGTACATGCGCTTGAGGCCTTCGCGGATGATGACACCGAGTTCGTAGGCGAATGCGGCGTCATATGCCATGACGTTGGGCATGGTGTAGGCGAGGAGATGACTGTTGCCGTCCTGGTGCTGGAGTCCTTCGCCGGCGAGAGTGGTGCGCCCAGCTGTCGCGCCCACGAGGAAACCTTTGCACTGCATATCGCCTGCGGCCCATGCGAGGTCGCCGATGCGCTGGAGTCCGAACATGGAGTAGTAGATGAAGAAGGGGATGGTGTTGATGCCGTGTGTACTCCAGGCGGTGCCTGCGGCGATGAACGATGCCATGCCGCCTGCTTCGGTGATGCCTTCCTCGAGGATTTGTCCGTCGGAGGCTTCTTTGTAGTATAGGAGGTTGTCTGCATCGACGGGTTCGTAGAGCTGCCCGATGTGTGAGTATATGCCGACCTGTCTGAAGAGGGCTTCCATGCCGAAGGTGCGTGCTTCGTCGGGGACGATGGGAACCATGAGTTTGCCGATGGTTTTGTCTCCGAGGAGTTTTGTGAGAATGCGAACGATTGCCATGGTGGTGGATGCGCTGCGATCACCAGTGCCTTTGCTGAATTCATCCCAGAGTTTTTCGTCGGGCATTTCGAATGGGAGCGTCGTAGATTTTCTTGCGGGGAGCCCACCGCCGAGCGCTTCTCGTCGTTCTTTGATGTATTTGATTTCGTCGTCATCTTCGGCCGGCTTGTAGAAGGGTGCGAACGCGACCTGCTCGTCGCCGATGGGAATTCCGAATCGTGTGCGGAAGTCGCGCAGTTCGTCTTCGTTGAGTTTCTTTTGCTGGTGCGTAATATTCTTGCCTTCGCCGCTTTCGCCGAGTCCGTATCCTTTGATGGTTTTTGCGAGGATGACGGTGGGCGCGCCTTTGTTGTTTGTCGCTTTGTCGTATGCGGCGTAGACCTTCTGCATATCGTGACCGCCACGTCGCATACGGCGGAGCTGGTCGTCGGTGACGTGTTTTAGTAAATCATGGATGCGTTCGTCGCCGTCGCAGAAGTGTTCGCGAATGTACTCGCCATCGGAGACTGAGTATTTCTGATATTCGCCATCGACGAGTTCGCCCATTCGGCGAATCATCGCGCCGTCTTCGTCTTTTTCGAAGAGGGGGTCCCAGTCCGCGCCCCAGATGACTTTGATTACTTTCCATCCGGCTCCACGGAAGGAAGCTTCGAGTTCCTGGATGATTTTTCCGTTTCCGCGGACGGGGCCGTCAAGCCGCTGGAGATTGCAGTTGATGACGAAGATAAGGTTGTCGAGTTTTTCACGCGGGGGGAGACTTATGGCACCGAGGGCTTCTGGTTCGTCTGTTTCGCCGTCGCCGAGGAACGCCCATACTTTTTGGTCAGAGCGTTCCTTGAGTCCGCGGTCTTCGAGGTATCGATTGAAGCGGGCCTGATATATGGACATGATTGGTCCGAGGCCCATAGAGACGGTGGGGAACTGCCAGAAGTCGGGCATGAGTCGCGGGTGGGGGTATGACGATAGTCCTCCGCCTTCAGCTTTTTCTCTGCGAAAGTTGTCGAGTTTTTCTTCCGAGAGGCGGTCTTCGAGGTATGCGCGGGCATAGATGCCGGGTGCGACGTGGCCTTGTATGTAGAGCATGTCTCCGCCGCATTCGTGGTCGGGGCCACGAAAGAAGTGATGAAAGCCGACATCGTAGAGGGTAGCCGATGATGCGAAGGAGGAGATGTGACCGCCGATGCCGTCGGATTGTTTGTTTGCCCGGACGACCATGGCCATGGCGTTCCAGCGTATGATGCTTCGGATTCGTTTTTCGAGTTCCATGTTGCCGGGGTATGCTGGCTGGTCGTCTACGGCGATCGTGTTGATGTAGGGGGTATTGGCTGAGAAGGGGATTCGAATACCGGAGGTGTGCGCGCGGGTCTGGAGCTGGCGAAGGAGGTATCGGACGCGTTCCGGGGTTTCGCGTGAGATGATATCGTCAAGTGATTCGAGCCATTCGCGGCTTTCGGCTTCCTGCTCAGGTGTGTAGTGAAAATCCTGGTGCACGTTTGTCCGGTCCTTTGGTTCGATTTGAAGCCTTGTGACTCAGGATGGAAGGAGTGCTTTTTATCCTGATACCGCGTCTTAACTTATTGAGGAGTATAGTATTAAGAATACCAAACTTCTGCGATTTATGCGAATATGCTGAATTCACAGGTGGCTTCACAAATGGTGCCTGGGCGTTGTACTTTCCGAGGCGAATGAGATTACTTAGTTGACGGCAGGGACTTTGAGTTTTTGTCCGACGTAGATGCTGTTTGCGTTCTTGAGCCTATTGAGTTTGAGGAGGGTGTCGAGTGTGGTGTTGTATCGGTGGCTGATCTTGGTGATGGTATCACCGGATTTCACGGTGTAGGTAATTGTGTTTTCGACGGGGACGGGCTTGTCGGAGATTTTTGTTCGGATATCAGTGTTGGAGTCCAGGAAGATGAGCAGGGATGTATTTGCCTGTAGGGTGTCGCTTTCGAGTTTGTTCCAAGTTTTGATGTCTGCCGTCGATACTGAGTAGTTGGTGGCGATCGCGCTTATCGTGTCGCCCCATTTGACGCGATGCACAATTTTATTTTCGTTCGCCGGTGTGTCGACTACTTCTAGAAGAGTTTCTTTTTCGACCGGCGGATTCTTCGGTACTGATGCGACTTCTATCGTTTCGGGAGGCGCTTGTTCGGCTTCCTCTGAGGCGTCTCGCTTCTGGGCTCTTTCTTCTGCTCTTTTGAAGGATTCGTTCAGTTGTACGAATGCGATCTCAAGTTTACGACGTAATCCGTCTTCATCGGGGCTGGAGGGGGGAGCTGGTTCCGAAACCGAATTGTTGTCTGCGCTGGCGACTGTTTCGGCAGGAGAATCTGGCAGGGGTGACTGGGGATCCGGAGAGGGATCTTTGGCCGTGTAGATGTCGAGTACGGTGTTTGTGTCAGCGGTCATGGACTGGAGTGAATTCCAGCGAAGGATGTCGTCAGTAGAAACGTCGTATTCCCAAGCGATTTGAAGGAGGGATTCGCCTTCTTTGACGGTATGCTTGACGTGATTGAGGGTGGTATCGTCGACGGCGTTGGCGAGATCGTCGATAGTTTCTGAGAATTGGGGCGTGTTTTCTTCTACGGGTGTATCGGGCGTGACTTCTGCGATTTCTTCTTCTTTTGCGATTACGATTGATCCGGGTTGGGGCTGTACTTCTTGGGGGTTCGTATTCGATTCTGTTTCTTTGGGTGTGACTTCTGCACTTTCTTCTATTGCGACTGTGACCGGATC
>DTSJ01000198.1 GCA_012965445.1 Candidatus Hydrogenedentota bacterium | reverse complement strand
GGTCCGTAATGAAAGGCGCCGCCTTGATGTCATCGAACCGGGAAACCTTGAAAAGATAATCCGTGAACGACAACACAGAAATCCGAATCGGACTCAACGCCCGGTCGAACAAAAACATCGGCAGCACTGCCGCCCTGGCATAGGCCTCGCTCATCCGTACAGCGACCACCTTCGGCATAATCTCCCCGAAAAAGACCAGGATCATCGTCGAAAATATAATCGTGAAAACATACGCGACAACGGAAGGAATACCATAAACGTGCTCAAAAACCCGTTCCAATCGCGTCGGCAGCAACACACTGATCAGCACATTTACTATCATATTGCCAATCAGAATCGTAATCAGCAGCCTGCCCGGATGCTGCATTAAATTCGCCACACCCCTCGAAGCAAGACTGTTGCTGTCAGCCAGACTCCGCAGCCGAACCGCGTGCAGCGAAAAAAAGGCTACCTCTGAAGCCGAAAAATACGCGGAGCAGGCAATAAGTAAAACCAAGCCCCCGATCATCGGCATCGATAGGATACTGAAAAAATCCGGCGACGAAACGGCCTCAGCGGACGAACCAGTCGATTCATCTACCGCCAGCAGCGATACCGGAAAGGCAAACAACATCACGCAGCCGAACACCATCCACAGCATCCGCCTATGTCTAAACAGACCTAACGATCCAGGGTCATCGTCCACCAGAAAAGGCCTCTCCGTTTCGTCTCGAACCGGCTACGCCTGCCAACTTCGAATTCGATGCAAAATCCCATGCCGCTATCGCCGACACACCCAGATACTCTGCCTGTTTCTCGACCATGACCGCCTTCTCTTCGGCACTCCCGTGATCATACCCCAGCAAATGCAGCGCCCCATGACACACGAGCAATCGCACCTCATCGCGCATCGCATCGGCATCCGATTCACAGTTACTCTCCACCGTCTCCAGCGAAATAACGATATCACCTAAAACACGGCGCGTCTGTCCGTGCAATCCGTCCTGCTCAAAAGACAATACATCCGTCGGACGGTTCTTGTTGCAGTACTGGCGGTTCAATTCCTGAATGAATTCATCATCACAGAACAATACGCTCAGCTCCGATTCTTCAGTAATCGATTCCCCCGCCAGAATTCTTTCCAGCAGACGCGTCAATACGTCCCGCCGATACAAACGTTTACGTGAAGACTCGTTCCGTATGCGCAGCTCCACTCCCATCAGCGGCGGAGGCCTCCGCCTGACATGTGAATCACGTTCGAAGCCTCTTCCTGGGAAGGCTTCTCCGGATACGATACCCGTGTGTGATGCGTCGAAAGCACCTGCTTTGTCAACACACTTCCTATCGTATCCAGCTGCTTCAGCGTCAAATCGCACTCATCAAACTGCCTGTCCGCCGAGCGGCTCTGGATTATCTTGTCGACGAAATCACGAACGCGATCCTCCGTCGGATGCTTGATCGTCCGCACGCCCGATTCTACCGCGTCGCAGATCATCAGAATCGCTGTTTCCCGACTCTGCGGTTTTGGCCCGGGATATCGGAAATCCTCTTCACGTACATCACCATGCTTCTGCTGATCAAGCGCCTGCTGATAAAAGAAACTAATCAGCAGATTGCCGTGATGCTCCAATATCCCCCGAATTATCGGCTGAGGCAAATGAAACTCACGCGCCAACTCCACCCCTTCCGTAACGTGCGAGGCAATCGCCCGCGCACTCAAGCGAGGTGACATATCATCATGAATATTGTAACCCGTCTGGTTCTCGCTGAAATACTCCGGACGCCGCAGCTTCCCAATATCATGATAGTAAGCACACACGCGCGCCAGCAAGCCGTTCGCGCCAATCACATCACACGCCGTCTCAGCCAACTGGCCCATCATCATACTGTGCGCATAAGTCGCCGGCACCTGAATCGCCAGACGATTCAGAATCTCATTATTCAAATCCGAATACTCCAACAGCTGTATGTCCGTCGTGATGCCAAACAGATGCTCAAGCGGAGACAAAAGACCCGGCACGAGAAAAGCACAAATCAAACCGTTCAAACATACCAGCGTCAACAACTCGAAGGTCTTGATCTCGATGGATCCATTGGCCGACAACCATATTGCAAGTACCACAAGCAGCCCCACAAGCGTCGCCTTGATAGTCGCTGATGTCATATCTCGGCGTTTTCGAACCCGATATATACTCATAATCCCCGTAAAGCTCATGGCCCCCGTAACCATGATAAGGCGCCAGTCCTGAGTGTATTGAATCGACAGCAGCACCGATATCAGAATACTCGAAATCGCCGCAAGACGCGCATTCGTAAGTATCGTTAACAGGATGGCGCCCGCTGCTACCGGAATCAGAAGGCCCGACTCCCCAAAAGCCTGGATGATCCTGCCAAGCGCTACCGTACCAGTAATTATCAGCATCATAATGTTCAAAGATTTATACGCATGAAGACGATTCGGCGCAAGCACCGCTACCGCGCGATACAGCGCAAGCAGCAACAGCGATACAAAAACGATGTTCGCCGCTAGCGGACCGAACAAACTCCCCGGCTGCTGAGAGAGACTCTGTGATCTGTTCCAATATTCCGTCACATCATGCCGCGATTGCCTGGTCCACGGCTCACTCTCGTCCTGCAGTTTCTGGCTCGCCGCGTAGGAATACATTACCGGAGGAGTCTCCTGACGCGCCTTTTCACGATCCGACTCCGTACTCACCTGGTCATAAACCAGCGTATCCGTAATGCTCAGCTTCGCCAATTCAAAGGCAGCCTTCTGCAAACGGTCCCAATCCGTAAACGAGTCTTCATACTGATCGGGCAACTCCTTCGCCATTTCACTGATCTTGTCACGCAGTAATGCACTCGCAGTAGCGGTATCGGGAACGCCCTTTATCGGACGCGGCTCGTATGACTTCAGGTCTCCCACGAGTTTGCTCCGCTGAATGATCAAATCCGTCGAAACCTGATCACTATCCACGACCAGCACGCTACCCTGCTGCTTGACACCAGATGTCAACAAATACTCCAGACTATCCACTGCCATATCCGTCAATGGATCAATATTTGCAAAACGAATCGATGCGCCTTCCTGAGGCTTCAGCTCAACCACTCGCCGATTCGCGCCCGCCGAATCATCGCTGTCTGCCTCAAACACCCTCTCCGGAAGCGAAGTCGGCTCAGGCGAAAGCCACGTAATCATGTCCTCGACTTCTGGAAAGCCCGCCGACAGCAAATCCGCCTTCCAGCCCGTCACCAAATCTTCAAGAATCTGTTCGACCAGTACATCCACCGACTCATTCGAGGTCGACGCCATCAAGCCCTCCGTCACCGCCGTCTCAACATCTC
>DTSJ01000197.1 GCA_012965445.1 Candidatus Hydrogenedentota bacterium | reverse complement strand
ACAGCGGCTGCGGTGAGCCCCACGCAACTCGGGATGGATGAGTTTCAGCAGCTGAATCGTTTTGCGGCAAACACGGCGCATGAGCGTTGTCAGGGATGCGACCAGATTTGCGAGTCGCGCGTGAATGGTGATGTGCGAATCGCTGATACGCTGCGCTTTCTGATGTATGCGGAATGCTATGGCAACACTACGCTGGCGCGGCAGCGTTATCGTGCGCTGACTGACAATGAGCGGTACATTGATGCGGTTCAGTTGGCGTCGGCGACGGCGGCGTGTCCGCAGGGGATCGATATTGCCGGGCGGCTTGAGGTAGCGCGGGCGCGATTGGCATAAGTGGAGATTACATCGTGTCGGATGATTATCTTACGAGCATGCGGAAGATGTACGCTTATTACCGTATGCTGGGCGACAAGACGATTGCGCAGGTTTCGGACGAGGAATTATTCTGGCAGTATCACGAGAATACCAACAGTATTGGCGTGTTGGTGCAGCATATTTCGGGGAACCTGCTTTCGCGGTTTACGGACTTACTGACGAGCGACGGGGAGAAGGACTGGCGCGATCGCGATTCTGAATTCGCACGGCGCATTGATACGCGTGAGGAGTTGATTGCGGCTTGGGACGAGGGATGGAAATGTTTGTTTGCCGCTACTGATCCCCTTACCGACGATGACCTTGAGAAGATCGTGTATATTCGGAATGAGGGTCATACAGTGACAGAAGCGCTTAATCGGTCTATGGCGCATTACGCTTATCATGTTGGGCAGATCGTGCAGATTGGGGTTATGCTGCGTGGGGATGAGTGGGAGACTTTGTCGGTGGCGCGGGGTCAGAGTAAAGCCCGCAATGAGGCGATGTTTTCGCAACCGAAGCATCGGGCGAATTTTACCGAAGGGCTGCTCGACAAGGAGTAGGTATTTATCCGATGATTTTCAGGGGATCGAATTTTTTGCCGAGGATGCGGACGGGGTCTACGGCGAACCAGTTTTCGAGAACGTCGGCATAGGCGGAACGGAAGTCTGTGGTGAATTTCAGGTCGCCTTGATCGAGGTCGGTGAGGCTTGGGGTTCTTCCGTGGAGTCCGGCGTTGACGTTTTCGCCCATGAGGAACATTGGGGCAGCAGTTCCGTGGTCTGTCCCACCGCTTTTGTTTTCATTGACGCGCCTTCCGAATTCGGAGAAGATCATCGTGGTGACGCGGTCGGCGGTGCCGTCTTTTCGCAGTTGGTTCTGGAATCCTTCGAGGCCTGTGCTGACCTGGTTGAGGAGATTGTCGTGTTGTCCGGTCTGGTTGGCGTGGGTGTCGAAGCCGCCTGCGTTGACGTAGTAGATGCGGGTTGAGAGTTCGTTTTTTATCAGGGCTGCGACGTTGGACAGCGTTCGGCTTAGAGGTGTGCGGCCTCTGCGATTCATTTCCTGTCCTGCCATTTCAGAGGCTTTGTGGACTTCTTTTGAACTCATGATGGCGTTGGAGGTGACGTGGCGCAGGAAGTCTATGTTGGAGTCGCTGTTTGATGTGGCGGCGTTTAGTTCGGCGAAGCTGTTTGATGAGTCATGGCCTTTTCCTTCTTTCCATCCGAAGCTTTTCGGATCCTCGAAGGAGACACCGTAGCCTTTCTTGCTGGAGAATGCCTGAAGGTGTTCTTTGGTGATGGATACACCTACCTGGGGACGCGCGGAACCGCTGCATTCGTGGTCGAAGTAGCGTCCGATCCATCCGGTGCTCTCGTATTCATCGGAGTCGGAGGCGGTATGCCATATTTCCATGGAGCGGAAATGGGAGCGGTCGGGGTTGGGGTAGCCGATGCCTTGAATGATGGCGAGCTGTCCGTTGTCGTAGACGTTTTTCATTCCGGAAAATTTTTGGTTGAAGGCGAGGTCGTCGTTGATGGTGATCAGGCGTTCCTTCTTGAGAGCAAGGCCTGGACGGGCGTTGTAGTAGGCATCGTTGGAGTAAGGGACGAGCATGTTGAGACCGTCGTTGCCACCGGCGAGCTGCACGACAACGAGTACGCGGTCGTTGTTGAATCCGGCGATAGCCTGCGTGGTTGCTTCTACAGTCTGCGTGAGAAACTGGGGTGCTACTGTGCCGAGTGCAGAGTATACCGCGGCACTCTTGAAGAAGTCTCTGCGTGTCAACTGGTTCATGGCTAGTCCTTTTGTATTTCTATGAATCGCGATCGATTATGTTAATTGGTATTCGGCGGTGCTGAGCAACAGGTGGAGCGCGGCGTTCATTTTTGCATCATCCAGATCGGAGTGCTTGAGCGGGGAGGAGAGGCCGCTAACGACGCCGAGTGCTTCGGCGATCAATGTCTGTTGATCGCGTGAGACCGGTAGCGCGAGGAAGCGACTGACGAGAGCATCGACGCATTCCTGCGCGGTCTTGAAAGTCAGGTCGTCAAATACCTGTTTTGCGTTCCAGTACTCGTAGTTTTTGCTTTTGTCGATGAGACGGCTGACGTAGCGGGAGCGTTCCTGCTGAGTTTTGAATCCGCGTATTCTATTGCGAATTTTTGCCTGCTCGTGGCGGGGAAGTGTGAGCATATAGGCGTCCATGTCTTTTCGCATGCCCTGTTGCATGATTTCGGGAGACATCATGCCGGGCATTGCTTCCATACCTTTCTGCATTTGCATCATTTCTTTGTGGCCGTTGGCCGATGCTATCGTGGTGGAGAGATTGTAGCGGGTGAGAAGGGTATTGGCGTTGATCCAGGTGCGTCCGCCGTCCCATCCTTTGACGTTCGGGGGATAGAAGAGGTCTTGGCCTAGCTGGGCGGATGCGCGCGCCATCGAGGCGTATGGCGGGTAGGGCATGTCGAGGTCGTGGACGAGCTGGGCGACGAACTGCACAGGGCTTTTGATTTGGGTGCCGATCGCTCTTTCGCTGTAGAAGGCTTTTGAGAGGAAGAGTTTTTTGAGCGTGGGGGCGAGGTCGTAGTTGTTGGTGCGGAGATCGCTCGCTATTGCCTTGATGACTGGATCGTCGATGTCGTCGCCGACGAAGTAGAGGTATAGTTTTCTGGAGAGGAATTGTGCTGTGGCGGGCTGTTCAAAAATGATGTCGATTACGTCAAGTCCGTCGAGATTTCCTGTGTGTCCGAGGAACGTCTTGCTTCCTTCATCGTGAACTCGATTTCGAATGTAGAATCCGTTGCGTCCTATAGTCCATCCGGTGAAGGCTCTGGCGGATTCCTTGATGTCGTCCTCGGTGTAGTTGCCGATTCCGAGGGTAAAAAGTTCCATGAGTTCTCTCGCTAAATTTTCGTTAGGAGCCTGCTTGCGGTTTTGATCGTTATTCAAATATTTAATCATCGCAGGATCATGAATAATGCCACTAACT
>DTSJ01000196.1:1987-11870 GCA_012965445.1 Candidatus Hydrogenedentota bacterium | reverse complement strand
CATGGAGGAGGCGCTTATATAGATTCGAGATCGAACTGAAATACTCAAGAGCGAACTCCGACGAATGCTATTCTCCTGCGCAACGGTCAGATGTGTCTTTCGGAATCGACGACGCGCTTTTTCGGGATCGCCAAGGGATTCCAGCATTTTCCTTTTCGCGGCAGCCTCTTCGTCTTCAGTTTCGCTACCCGCAATCGCCTTTCGATAATGTGAACCGATATCCTCCGCGACGCGGACAGTGCCGATACGCCCAAGGTCTCGTGTGGCCTTAATGACTCACACCCAAAGTTCGCCCGGCAGGTCGCGGGTGAGTTTGCTGAGGTAGTCTGCGTAGGTCATAGGGTGATCTCCGTGGGTTCGTTTCCTAACACTGAGTCTTGGGTGTTAGAGATCCCCGATAAACACATTCGGGCATGACACGAAGGGTAGTTGTCGGTTTTCATCCTATGCTTCTCCCATAAACACTGGTTCACGATATGCTTTGTCGAGGCTCCGGTTCTCATCCTTCGCCAGGAGCGCCTTGCCTTTTTCGGTGAGCCGATAGTAGCGAAGCGTATGCTCGTTTTGGCGGGTTATGTAGGATTCGATGGTTCCGTCGGCTTCGTGCTGATAGAGGGCGGGATAGAGAAGGCTTTCCTGTCCGTCGAGGAGGCCTTTGGCGCGGGCGATGATCTGCTGGGCGATGCTGTATCCGTGATCGGGCTGGCGAGCGAGGATGTGGTGTGGTATTTTTTGGTCGCGGAACATGAGTAGTGTGTACCTTTATGGTATTACAGTACGGCATTGGGGGGATGGTGTCGAATGGGCTCCTTGGAAGGGTGAATCATCGAGCAAACGGCTCCGCTGGAGCGTCGCCCTCCCGAACATCATAGTGCGGCGACTAGTAATGCTTGGCGAGTTTCGCTTCGAGCTTTTTCAGGCGTTCGAGCATTTTCAGGCTGGTGCTGACGTGCTGGGGCTGTTTCCAGTTCTCGGAATCGAAATAGCGCTCGCAGATGTCGTGTGCGGACTGATAATTTTTCTCTTTAATGTAGAACCCTATCATTTGCTCGTAGGGTTTGGGGTCTTTCGCACGCAAATCCACGGCGCGCATGAGGAATCTTCGCCTTTCTTCGACTGTATCGCTCTGGCTGGCTTCCATCAACGCGAATTCCCACTGCGCATCGCCAGAGTGGTCCACAAGCGGATCGTCATCCGTACGCGGCTGTGATCGAAACTTCTTGATTGCGCGATATTTCTCGTCGAACCATTCGGGCATGTGGAGTACAAAATCTGCATCTTCCCCCCCGCCCGGATTGATAAGCGTCTGCACGGGGACGCCGAGCTTGCGCGCCTCGTAGTCTTGTCGATCAAAGAAGTCGTCTCCGCTGGCATCGGTCAGCAACTGGGACTGCGCGACGAGCGATTCGTAGATGGCTCTATGTTGTGCGCCGTAACCCTTCTGCAGAATTTTCCCGAGTAGCGTCTTCTGATCCGGAGTGCGCAGCTTGGCAACTTGTTTCTCGAGCAGTTTCACCACGAGTTGGTGCAGACCCTTGGCGGTATCAAGCGCGCGATGATGGCCGTCCTGAATCGTTACGCCGACGGAATAAAGTAAGGTGCGCATTTTGTAGTCCGGCAGATTGAGCTTCAAATTTTCCGCCCATTGGGACACGTCGAGTACGCGCGCTGTAGGCGGCTCGACATCTTCGCGCAGCATCGGCGCACTCAGAAATTTAGCGTGGAAATGCGCGTGATCGACGAGGATGATCGGATTGGGTCCTGCCCAGTCAAACCATCCTTTGGAAACCTCGAAGGGATACGGCGCCTGGGCGAGCATGTCTTCGGAGATTCCCGTGCGGACCTGGATTTTCGTCGGGATATGCTGATCGGGATTGCAGAAAGTCCAGTAAGTGTCGATTTCGCTGCCGATAAGGTCGATCTTCAGGCAGCCGAGCTCGATTATGTTGCATTTGCGCGATGAGGTGCCGGTGGTTTCGACGTGAAGGATGAGCAAATTGGGGTTGCTGAAATCGCCGTAAGGCGCAACCATGCCGTTTGTCGAGGGTGCCGCGGGTCTTGGAACAGGGACAATGGCTACTTGACATTTCCGGCATTTCCCCTTTGTTCCGATAAATTTGTCCGGGATCTGTAAGATTTCTTTACAGTTTGGACATTCAAACTCCAACATCGCGAATCTCCAACAGGAATTGTTCGACTCGGCTCAATTCAATGCTGTTATGACTGAATAACTGTACCATAGGTTACAATCATTATTCCACAAATATTTCATTTTTATACTATTGTCAATAATTAATTATTCATTGAATCCCCTAATTACTTAATCTATAGTGATTTCCGTGGATTGAGTGAATAAAATCAAGGTGTCTACCCAATGTCTGACCGTGTTCAGAACCTCAAAGGTTTAATCGAGTCACACAAGAAGATCGTTATCTTTACCGGGGCTGGAATCAGTACTGAATCCGGTATCCCCGATTTCCGTAGCCCGGGGGGACTCTGGACCAAAAACCAGCCTATCGACTTCAGCGATTTTATGGCTTCGGAAGAGACGCGCCGTGAATCCTGGCGCCGCAAGATCAATATGGACGGGTCTTTTTCGAATTCGAAGCCGAATCGGGGGCATCGCGCGGTGGCTGATTTGTACAATCGGGGTACGCTGCGGGCGGTTGTCACGCAGAACGTCGACAATCTGCATGAGGATTCGGGGATTCCCGGCGATATGATCGTTGAACTCCACGGAAACGCGACCTACGGGGCATGTCTGGACTGTAAAAAGCGGTTCGAACTCGGCCCTATTCTGGAGGATTTCAAAAAAGACGAGCGACTGCCGATCTGCGATGTGTGCGAGGGCATCATTAAGACCGCGACGATATCTTTTGGTCAGGCGATGCCTGAGAAAGAGATGATGCGCGCCCAAAAGGCTACGCTGGAGTGCGATTTGTTTATCGCGATTGGCTCGTCGCTGGTCGTCTTTCCTGCCGCCGGATTTCCCCTCACCGCAAAACAGAACGGCGCGAAGCTGGTCATTCTGAATCGTGAAGCGACGGACATGGACGATTTCGCAGATCTCGTTGTGCACGCGGAAATCGGCCCGACGCTGGGCGAGGCGACGGGCGTAGAATAAGGCAGCAAGGTTCTCCGTGAAAACCGACTGCTTCCCTACATTCCCCCTCACCCCTTTATTCAGATCTATAAAGATGGTACTGTATTGAATCGAGTCATCGAACGCGTTCCCGGTGCAACTTTGGCGGGCATTCGGGGATTACTTGTTAATTCAATCGGTTTCATAAAGGGAGTCGGGTACTATGCGGCACATCAATCGATCCATCCTTGCACTAACCCTCACATTCGCTGCGGCAGCATTCGGATACGAGACCGATGATCCTGCAAAAGGCGCGGGACCTACCGCGGACTGGCGCAACACGGCGCAGTTTGACCAGGTTGACGAAATCGGTACGGGAGACATACACAAGTACACGACGGACCCCAAATACATCACGCCTATCGTAAGCTATATCCCCGAACACCCTAGCGTCCCCTCCCCGCGCGATATTCTCGGCTACATTGCTGGAACGGAAGGAAAATTGACGCGTCCAGCGGACGAAATTCGATACTTCGAAGCACTTGCCGCCGCTTCCCCGCGTGTGGAACTCAGAGAAATCGGAGATACGGAAGAAGGCCGCAAGATGCACATAGTCATCGTTTCGTCGGAAGACAATATGTCGCGCCTCGAGCAGTTCCAAGGATACATGGACGAGTTGTCCGATCCGCGCAAGACCTCTCCAGAGCAGGCGAGAGAGATCATTCGCAAAGCAAAACCGATCATGCACATCACAGCGGGACTTCACTCTCCCGAAACCGGGCCGCCGGAAATGGTCATGGAACTCGCTTATCGACTCGCGGTGTCGAACCATCCGGACATCAAGAATATTCGGGACAATGTGATCCTCCTCATCACGCCAATCACCGATGTCGATGGACGCGCGAAGGTCGTGGATTGGTACTACCGCTATCTGCAGAATTTTGACTCTCGGGACTACATCCCCAGCATGTCGCCGCCGTATTGGGGCAAGTATGTTTTTCACGACAACAATCGCGACGGTATTCAGATCTCGCAAATGCTCACCCAAAATTACGTGCAGGCCTTCCGCGACTGGCATCCGATCTATTCGCTCGACCTGCATGAATCCGTTCCGCTGATGTATGTCTCCGGCGGAACGGGGCCGTACAATCGCTCCGTCGATCCGATTACGATCCGTGAGTGGCAGTGGGCTGCGTCCTATGAATTGGCTGAACTTCAACGGCAAGGTTTACAGGGCGTCTGGACCTGGGGCTTCTATACGGGCTGGAATCCGAGCTATCTGCTTTGGGTCACGAACAACCACAATTCGATGGGCCGCTTCTATGAAACCTTCGGCAACGCTTCCGCCCGCACGATGGAACGCGACCTCTCCAACGCGAAATACGCGGGCAAAGACCTGACCTCGCAGCAGTGGTATCGCGCAGATCCGCCGGACAAAAAGGTCACGTGGTCGCTCAGGAACAACACGAACTACATGCAGTCCGGTGTGCTCGCGTCGCTCAACTGGTTATCGCAGAATGGCGCGAATCTGCTGGACAATTACTACAAAAAAGGGCAGAACAGCATCAACGCGGGGAGAAATGAAGCACCCCACGCCTGGGTCATTCCCGCCGATCAGGACGACCCGTCTCGCGTGGCCTATCTCATCAACCAGTTGCGTCGGCATGACCTCGAAGTGCATCGCGCAAACAGCGACTTTGAAATTGACGACACTGAATACGCGGCGGGCGACTTCATTGTGCGCCTCGACCAGCCCTACGGAAAACACGCGCGCAATCTCCTTGCAAAGCAGCTCTTCCCGAAAGATGCCGAGCATCGTCCCTATGATGATGTTTCATGGACACTCGGACTGCTTTATCGCGTGCAGACTGATCCAATCGAAGACGAGTCAATTCTCGAAAACGAGGACATAACCCTCGTCACGGAAACGGTCTCGTTTCCCGGCGACGTACGCGGGGAAGATCCGGCGGCCTACGCGGTCAAGCATCAAGGCAACAACACACTCATCACCGCGCGCTACGCGCTCAAGCGCTTCAAG
Organism: Candidatus Hydrogenedentota bacterium; assembly: GCA_012965445.1. The sequence continues at coordinate 6,750 of DTSJ01000196.1, read as the reverse complement.
ATTAACGCCGCCGAAGAAGCTTTCGAATCCGGAGGCGAGACCTTCCCGATCGGAAGCTGGATCATTCCGCACAAACGCGGACTCAAGGGACAACTGGAACAAGTCGCCGCGGACAACATGCTCTATTTTTATCCGCTCGATGAAATCCCCAACGTCCCCGCGCACGAACTCGACCTGCCGCGCATTGCCCTCCTTCACAACTGGGTCAGCACTCAGGCCGACGGCTGGGTACGCTTCACACTCGAACACTACGGCATCCCCTACGACTACATCGCCGACTTCACCGTGCGCTCCGGCGGTCTGCGCTCAAAGTACGACATGATCATCATGGCGCATCAGGGCGGTGCATCTGCAAAGGCGCTCGTACACGGTCGCGATCCCAAATTCGGCGAACATGCCTACACGGGGACCAAGGAATTCCCCAGCCACGGCGCGGTAGACAACGCACGCAACATTACCCGCGGCATGGGCTTCGAAGGACTGCAAAATCTCGAGTCCTTCCTCAACAAAGGCGGCACGCTCGTGCTGCTCGGTTCCTCAGGCGTACTCGCTACGGACTTCGGCCTCGTGCGCAATGTGTCCAGAGCCGGAGGTGTCCAGACACCCGGTTCAGCTATCCAGACGAAACTCCTGCGCAAAAACCACCCCATCGTATACGGCTACGAAGAAATCAACCACGTCTTCCGCACCAACGGCCCGCTCTATTCCGTCCCCAAAAAGTTCGACCACTGGATCGTCATGCAGTACGGCACCGAACCCATCCGCGACGAAGAGGACGACGATAAGGAAGAGGGCGACGAAGAAAATGAAGATGGTGAAGAAGAAGATGCCGACGACGACGAATCCAATGACAAGCCCTCAGACAAAAAGACATTCCTGCTCAGCGGCTACGTGGACAAGAAGGACAGTATCGAAAAGAAGGGTGCGATCATCGACATCCCTCGGAACGACGGCGGCCGCGTAATCCTCTTCAGCTTCAACCCCATGCACCGCTATCTCAACCACGGCGATCACACCTTCGTCCACAACACCATCCTCAACTGGAATGATTTTCCCGATCCCGAACCGAAGGATCATCCGGGCTTGGAGAAGGATTGATTGTCGCCATATCGTCTATTGCAGTTTACGGTTCCAGCCGGGTTTTTCGGGATTCATGGACTTTATATCAGTCGTCAAGGAGATGTGATTTTCCCGCAGCATCTCTTTGAAGTTCAGACCCGGTAAGCTGTCGAAGCAATTAATGGTTATCCGATATCGTTCGTCACGACTTGCGCTGTTTAGGTCTGCCGTTTGTTTTTTGGCCTCAAGAAAAAAATCGTGCCAGAATTTCGCGCCGTACTGCTGTTCGCATTGGTTTAAGATATAGGCGTGGATGCGATCCACCTGATTCTCGGGGATGTCCGATGGAAAGGTGAAATCAAGTCTGCGATAACGCTCGTAGGTTTCCCGTTGACCATTTCGCGTGCGCACAAGACTTTCCTGGAATCGAGGGTTGTCGGCAACTTGCTGGCTGGCTTTGATCCCGATGGTCCAACCGACCATTTCCCATCCGAATTGCGTGAAGTTAAAATTGTGGGCCATTTCCTCTATGTAACCTGATACGTGAGGAACGCGGTGTTTTCTCCACTCTTCGTGCTGATCGAGTCTCAGATTCGAGTCGTCGTACCAGATAGTACAATTGCTCGTACCACCGAAAGCAGCACTATGGCCCTTCGGAAAGTTGTATACGACAATGATGTACCGCGTGTGTACGCCAACGATCTCATAGAGCGCATCATAAGCATTGACGAGATACGGATGAACAATCTCTGCTCCCCTCTCCACCGATTTCGGTGCAAAGAGCCAGACATGTTTGCTTTTCAAAAGAGTACCAGGCTGACCGATGGCCTGTTCAAAACTAGCGAGGTCGCGATAGTTTAGGGACGGGTTGATTCGCTGTATCCCGGAAACTTCGGCGTCCATTTTCGAAAGACTTGCCAGATTCGCAGCAGTCTGGCTGTGTCCATTTCCGATCGCGAGATCGTAAGGCGAATATCCTTGAGAGTCGCGAATATTTGGATTCGCGCCCTTCGACACCAATGTCTGGCTCGTCTGACCGTGCCCGTTTTCGGCGGAGTAATGGAGCGGCGTCTTTCCAAATTCGTCTTGCGCATTTATAGTTGCGCCTGAAGCCAAAGCATCGTTGATGGCTCCCATTTTACCGTCCCGGGCAGCAATGTGAATCGGAGAATCCGAAAACCGTACGGATACCTTCGGTGTCTGCGGCGAATCCAGAGCATTCGATTGGTTCGATTCTTCATATTCTTCTCCGCCGATAAACATTCCGACAATCGGCAAAAGCAAAAGAAGCACGACAACAACGATTAATCCAATGAGCCAGCGATTCATGTCGTACTCCCCTATGCAGGTAAAGGAGGGGTCGAAAGTCCGGTAATATCGCTTGGTCATTACCCCTCGAACTCTGATATCGGCATTGTACAAACAGTGCCAGTCAACTTCAACCTCACCTGACCGTCGATCCCAAATCGACTACGTAGAATAAATTTTGACTGATCTTGTCCAGCGTGCAAGGGTTCGAAAGAGTGGAAACAAATCCGAAAATAGGTCACAATGACACCCGAATCGACATTTTTACTGCAAATATTTTACTGCAAATAGGAGTAATCCCGTCATGAACAGGTTCCGAACCGGATCACATAAATCTATATCGAAAGCAATTATTCTATTCGCACTACCGCTTGTGACAGTCATGAGCCCGCCCACTCACGCAGGCCCGGATGCCGCCGACTTCATGAACGGCGTCCCCCCCGCTCCAGAAACGCGGGTCGATAAGACCAACTGGTTCGTCGGACCTCACAATCGCTGGGGTTTGCAACACGTCCGCGAAATCACGTCCACCATCGAAATTTCACGCGGAGACGGCTCCGTGTATCAGTTGCCGTCTACGCCGAAACCGATATCCGATATACCCGTCAACAATCTCGATGGCGAAGCCGGAACAATCGGCTACTGGCTCGAAGCCAGCTACACCGACGGTTTCCTCGTGCTGCACGAAGGCAACATCCTCGCCGAAGTTTACATGAACAGCATGAGCGACGACTCGTATCACAACTTTTTCTCGATGTCGAAATCGTTCACCGGAAACCTCGCGGGCATCATCGCTGATCGCGGACAACTGGACACCAACGCGAAAATCTCCAAGTACGTACCTGAAATGAAAGATGGTGCCTACAGCAACGCGACCGTGCGCCATCTGCTCGACATGACGGTCGGCATCAAATACACCGAAATCTATGACGATCCGGACTCCGATATATATGTATATGCGAGGGCGTCAAACGCCAGCCCGAACCCTGACGGGCTCACCCTCTACGACGTGCTCCCGAAATATCCGAAAGAAGGCGAACACGGCGCACAGTTCCACTACGTCACCGCGAACACCGACGCGCTGGGATGGGTCGTTCAGCGCGCATCAAAGCGTCATCTCGCGGAACTGCTCTCCACCGAAATCTGGGCCAAGCTCGGCGCAGAACGCGACGCCTATGTGATTTCCGATCTGAACAGAACACCCTGGATGGGCGGCGGACTCAATACGACCCTGCGCGATGCAGCCCGGTTTGGACTGATGATGGAGCAGGGCGGCAAAATCAACGGCAAACAAGTCGTCCCGGCGGACTTCATTAAAGACATACAGAAAAACGCCATCGACATCGGAGCTCCCGGACAGGGATATCGCAATCAATGGTGGGTCCACCCTGAATTCAATGCGTTCTCAGCCAGGGGTGTCGCCGGACAAAATATCATCATCGTCCCCGAACACGACCTCGTCATCGTCAAGCTCTCCTCCTGGCCCGCTCTCAGCGGATACCACCCCGATGGCCGCGCCTACGACCAACGCGCCACCATGGCCATCATCGATTTCATCAAAAAACTCTAGTCGACGTCAACAATCCAATCACCTATGCCGCTGTCCAGACCGGGCATCGGTATTCTTCTGTCCAATGATAACGAGCCTAAAACCTAATAGTAACTTTTTGTCGACAAAGGTAACAACTTGTTGTATATTGGGTCTGGTTCGTTACTTAGTCGCCGGGCTGCATCGGCAATCAGGAGAAAAACATGGGTACGAAACTCTCTACTCTCGAATGGGAGATCATGGAGGTACTCTGGGCGCTCTCACCCCTGAGCGCCAGCGAAGTGCATGAGAAACTCCCGGAGCATCATAACTGCCATGTCAAAACCGTTCGCTCCCTGCTCAACAGGATGCTGAAAAAAGAAGCGGTCAGTCGCGAGAAAAAACACGGCGTTTGGGTCTTCACCCCGGCGATGGAACGCGAAGCGAGTCTGGTCATGGTAAGCCAATCATTCCTCCAGCGCTTCTTCGGTGCACAGCCTGTTCCACTGATTGCGCACCTCGTGGAAAACGACATGCTCTCAAGCGATGAACTCGACGAACTGCGCGCGCTCATCAACGAACGCGGAAACAACCTTGCGGGAGACAAGACTCATGAATGACCTGACTCCACTTGCAAATCAGACTGTGGAAATCATCTCGAAACTTTCCATCCACGCCTCCCTCGTCCTCGTCGTCGTGCTTGTCCTGCAAATCGCCCTCGGCAAAAAACTGTCCGCCCGATGGCGCTATGCCATGTGGGGGATCGTCGTGGCGCGACTGCTCGTCCCCTGGAACTACGACGTTCCTGTCATAACCGAAACGGTCTACGCGCCGAAAGCAGAGATCGCCGCATTAGCCCCATCTGATT
>DTSJ01000196.1:0-1977 GCA_012965445.1 Candidatus Hydrogenedentota bacterium | reverse complement strand
CGTCGGGCAGCCCTTCGCGCAACCGATCACGCAGCTTCCAACAACAGAAACCATCGCAGAAGCCGCCGCTCCTGTTCAGATGCCGCTGACCGTTGATTCCGCCGCGCAAGTCGAACCAGCGACCTCCTCCGCGCCCAAGGAAGCATTCCAACTCCCCAACATCTGGACAATAGCCTTCGCTGTCTGGCTGCTCGCTGCGATCCTCATCCCCGGCACAATTCTCGTCAACCATCTCCGCATGATCCGCCGCGCACTCGCCGCATCGAACAACCCGCCGTCCTGGGTCCTCGACACTCTCGATCAAGCCAGAAGCGAAATCGGCTTGACCATATGCCCAACGATTCGAGTTACAAGCGAAATCCACGCCCCCACCCTGGTCGGCGCCATTCGACCCAAAATCCTCCTGCCGAAAAACCTCATCGAAGATTCCTCCTCCGAAGAAATGCGCCTCTTCCTCCTCCACGAGCTCACCCACCTGAAAACAGGCGACATCTGGTTCAGCTGGCTCTGGTGCATCGCGCTCTCCCTCCACTGGTTCAACCCGCTCATGTGGTGGGCCGGCACGCGCATCCGCAGAGACCGCGAACTCGCCTGCGACGAATCCGTACTCCGTCAAATCGGCGACTCAGCAAAAGACGACTACGCCCATGCCCTTCTCAAAGCCATGGAACACGTCAGCGGGAAAACCCGGCAGCGTTATCGCTTCGGACTGGCGGGCATCGCCGAAAACAAATCGGAAATGCAGCGCCGTGTCGAATCGATTCTCGCGCCCATCATTCGCAGCAAAAGACTCCGGCTCGCCAGCGCGCTCGTGCTCACGGGTATTCTGTGTGCTTCTTTCGTGCAACTGATACCAACGACGAAGTTCGTCGGCGCACAAGACAGTGGCTACACCGCCACATTCGACGCAAGTGAATTCATGCGTTCCGTCGAAGTTGAAATGAACCGCATCAAAGAGCGCTACGCATCGGGACACGCTTACAAGGACAAGTCTGATCTTACCCGAGCGTATACAGAATTGAAACAGCGCATTCCCAACCCAAAGGAAGATGACCTGCAGAAAATGCTGACCGACCTCGAAGATTATTCCGAAGCGCACGAAAACGATGAAGTCTACGTCTGGCGGATCTTTCATCTCATGTCTCTGATCGCGCTCGACACCAAAGACGATATCGTGATTGGCGATGACCCGCCCTCCGTCGTGTATCTGTGGGAAGCAATGCTGCACTATCCCAACGCCAGATACTCTGCGCCCAGCAAGCACAGTAAGTTCCAACATCTCGTCAACGAGATGGCCATGATCATCTGGGACACGAAGGGGCTCGACGCTGCCGAAAAGTATGTCGTTGAAGCATGGAAGACGGATCGCCGATTCATGCACTTTCACGACTGGCCCTGGGCGCAGCGCATGGGTAAAGAGGACAGGTCTCTGGATCGCCTGGATAGACTGCGCTCGCAGCTGTCCGAAAAAGCACCAACGCCGCTCAAGAAAGTCGAGTTCCTGCTCACCCCCGAGGGCTTGCGCTTCGGAGGCGTACCCATCAGCAGCGACGATGAACTCAAAAGGATGCTGTCAACGATCGAAGATCCCTATGACCATTTCATCGCGATGGGGATATCGACCGAAGACATATCGCTCAAGCAATTCCGCGAATCTCAGGAAAAACTCATGCGCCTCGTACAAGAATTGAAATACGATCACTTCAGCGACATTGGACTTCAGCGATCCGGTACACCCTCCATACCGCAGTCCCAGCGAGCGGGAAGTGCGCAGCTGCGCGCGCAGTGCGCGAACAATCTGAAACAGATCGGTCTTTCGATGAAGATGTTTTCGAATGAGAGCAGAGGTGAACGCTTCCCAAGTCCGAGCGGCCTAATGATGAACATAGAGGTTTTTTCCCCGGAATACTTGGCGGATTCCAGCATCCTGATGTGTCCCGCCGATGACCCGACTCCAGACGGAAGCATTTCTAAAGA
>DTSJ01000195.1 GCA_012965445.1 Candidatus Hydrogenedentota bacterium | reverse complement strand
ACGTTGTCGCTCATTGAATGCGTCGCGTCGTATGCTGCAATCACTTGCTCGAGGTTTGCGATGTGCTCGCGCATGTCGGCAGGAGAGGTATTGCTGGTGTCGATGATGAGATCGGCTGTATCCCGGATGGGACGAAGAATCTCGCGCTCGATGGCGATGCCCAGTTCGATGGTTCCGTTGGGTGATGAGGGATGGGGACGACGGGATTCGCTATAGCGCTGGTGGAGGACATTGTCTGAGGAATCGAGATAGACGGTGTCGCAGGTGAAGCCGAGCTGTCTGATTTGATCAACGTATTCGGGGAGATGTTCGAGATCTTTTCCGAATCGTGCATCGATGCAGGCTGCGATGTGGTTCCCGGCACTTGAGGGCGCTTCGAAAAGTTTCACGAGCTGGGGGAGCAGTGGTGCGGGCAGGTTGTCGACACAGTAGTAACCGCGGTCTTCGAAAAAGCGAATGGCGTGACTTTTTCCGGCTCCGGACATTCCGGTAATGACGACGAGTCGCTGACGAGCATTCATGTAGGTATCCCGGAAAGTTTTCTAGTTTAGGCCCCGCTGCATGGAGGCAAGTATACGCTGGTTGAGGACTTCGGCGGAATTGATGCCGGGTTCCTTTAGGCGGTGGTTGAGGGCGGCGACTTCGAGAATAATAGCGATGTTGCGACCGGGTCGGACGGGTATCCGAATATAGGGGACATCGACGCCGAGGATATTTTGGTAATCTTCGGCGAGTCCCGTGCGGTCGTAGTCTTTGCCCTCTTCCCATTCCTCAAGTTCCACGAGGAGCGAGATGTCTTTTTGTTTGGTGACGCGCCCGACACCGAAGACGCTTTTGATATCGACAATGCCGACGCCTCGAATTTCCATGCAGTGTTCGATGTGCGGGTTGGATTTAGCCAAGAGTGTGTCGTCGCTGAGGCGTTTGAGTGAGATGAGGTCGTCCGCGATGAGAAGGTGTCCGCGTTCGACGAGTTCAAGGGCGATTTCACTTTTTCCGATACCGGGTGAACCGGCGATTATGACCCCCACGCCGTAACAGTCGACTGCGGTCGCGTGCAGTTCCGTTTCGGGTGCGAATTCTTCTGCGAGGTGGATGATGATTCGGCTGATGAGTTCGTCTGTGGAGAGGGGTGAGCTGATGGCAGGAATGCCGCGTTCGTTGCACATATCGAGGAAGAGGTTTGTAGGTTTGTGGCTTCTGGAGATGATGAATCCGGGAATTTCGAAGGAGAACATATTTTCGAGGCGGTATTGGAGGAGCGAAGGTGCAATACGCTCCATGTAGTGTATTTCCGTGTTTCCCAGCACCTGTACGCGGTCGCTCGCGAAGTAATCGAGGTAGCCACTGAGCGCCAGACCTGGTCGATTCAGGTCGGAGATATAGACCTGTCGACCGATTCCCTGGTATCCGGCAATGACTTCGAGATCGTTCGGGAAATGTTCGAGCATACGTGCGACGGCCATGCTTTTTCTGCGGTTGATTACCAGCTCGTCGAGTTTCATGTTTGATCCGTTTGACGTTGGCCACGGTTAACTCTGTCGAGTTGATTTTAGCAGTGGGGGAATTTGAGTACAAGTTTTCTAATTCGACGCAAAAAGCCGACCCCGAATTTCCGCCGGAGCCGACTTCTATGGGATTATTCTGTGTGAGGTTAAAGTTGGGGTTCAATAAGTCCGTATGTCCCGTCCGAGTGTGTGTGAACCACGTTTACCTGATCGGTATCGGCGTTCGAGAACACGAGGAACGGTTCGTTGATAAGGTCCAGCTGCATGACGGCTTCCGCGACCGTGAGCGGTTTCAACGGGACCCTCTCACGATGCGTGATGACCTTATGCGTGAATTCGGTATCTACACTTCCGTTTTGATCATCGTTGAAGGCAGGAACCTCGATGACCTTGTGTTGAATCTTCCTGGCTTCCCGCATGGTCCGGGGTTGGTGACGATTAATCCGCGCTTTGTGTTTGAGTACTTGTTTGTCGATTTTGTTGAGCGCCGAATCGAATGACGCATACATATCATCCGTGGAATCTTTGGCGTTGATATGCAGCCCGTTTGCGTGCAGGTTAATTTCTGCGATGTGTCGCCGTCTCTCCACGTCGAGAATGATATTTACATCGATTACTTTGTCGAAATGTCCAACTACTTTGCCTAATCCTCCATCAATGTGTTCGCGTAATCCGTCTGTAATCTCCATGTGTCTTCCGGAAATGGTGACATTCATATATCTTCCTTTCTTGCCGCGTCTCACGACAATATTTCTATATTCTTACTATAGATCAGGAATGGAAATATGTCAATTCTAATCGTGAATCACGTGGATTCGTTGATGTTTTCTTCTACAATGCGTACATTTCGCCGGATGGCCAGGTGGCCCGTCCTGCGCACCGGAGTGCCTTCGAATTCAGATTCAAACTCAGCACGATCCATCTCTTTGAGGGTGTTTATGTCCGGATTGGCGTGTCCGGGGCGGGGATGAAAGTCTGAATCGGTTGTATCGGTTTGAAACCGATTCCAGGGGCATGCTTCCTGGCAGATATCGCAGCCGTATATCCAGTCGCCATGAAGGGATTGCAAATCCTTCGGAATTTTTCCACGATTTTCAATTGTCTGGTAAGATATGCAGCGATTTGAGTCCACAGTGTATGGTTCTACAATGGCTTGCGTTGGACAGGCATCAATGCAGGCTGTGCACGTGCCGCAGATATCGGGTAATTTCGAGTCGGGCTTGAGTTTGAGGGTGGTGAGGATGGTCGCGATGAAGAACCATGAGCCTATATCGCGTCGGAGTGCAAGGCTGTTCTTGCCGATTGCGGCGATGCCTGCGCGCTGCGCCCAGGTGCGTTCGAGGACGGGCCCGGTGTCGACACTCGAATAGGTGCGCGTGCCGGGTTCGAGACTCTCGATGTGTTTTGCGAGGCGGATGAGGGGTTTTTTGAGTGATCTGTGGTAATCGCGACCCCAGGCGTATCGGGAAATTTTGCCCGAGCGGGACGGTGCCTTGGGACGAGGCGAGTAATAGTTTTTGATGACGACCACGACGGATTGGACACCTGGGAGTTTTTTCTGGACATCGTTTCGCTGCTCGCGGGTGCGGGTGATCCAGTCCATATCGGCGTGAAAACCTCGATCCAGCCAGGAATCCAGGTGGTGTTCACTGCCGGAAAGGGCGGCGTCGGCTATCTGGCAGTCGTCAAAGTATATTTCGGCCGATTTTTCCTTTATTTTATCGGTGTATTCGGCAACTTTAGAAGGTAATAGGGTGTGCATCGAATCGGGTAGTTCCAAAGTGTGGGTATTGGTGACTGGCATCAAAGTGTCGGGTTTGAGTATACCCATGTTTACCGGAACCTTCAACTGCAATGGGCAAT
>DTSJ01000194.1 GCA_012965445.1 Candidatus Hydrogenedentota bacterium | reverse complement strand
CCGCGACGCCAATCGGCAATCTGGAAGACATGAGCTTTCACGCGATACGCATCTTGAAGGAGGTTGACGTGCTGGCCTGCGAAGATACCCGTGTCACCCGGAAGCTGTTGAACCACTACGAGATCCCCAAGCCCGCCATGATGTTCTCACATCACGAACACAACGAAAAAAAATCCGCACCCGGTATCGTAAAACTGCTGAACGAGGACAAATCTGTGGCACTATGTACCGACGGCGGTTTTCCCGGTATCAGCGATCCTGGCTATCGGCTGATAAAAATGGCCGCTGAGCAAAATCACGAAATCGTCGTGATTCCCGGCCCAAGTGCTGTTCCCACCGCATTGCTCGCATCGGGACTGCCCAGTTCCAGCTTTCTGTTCCGTGGGTTCCCCCCCCAAAAAAACCGGCCAGCGAAAGAACTTTTTCGCAAAAGATGCGGACCTGCCCCACACGTTGATCTACTTCGAGTCTCCGCTTCGAATCGTTGACTTCATGGCGGACGCTCTGGAAAGCTTCGGGGACCGAAAGGCGGCCATATGCTTCGAACTAACGAAAAAGTTTGAGCGTGTTCACCGCGGATACATAGTTGACATTATCGAGGAGCTAGACGAGGCCGTGCTGAAAGGTGAAATCACCGTTGTAATCTCCGGTAACAACAAAAAGTTTATACGAGTGGGTTCTGAAGTATAGGACTTGCCTGCTTACTCATTAGCGTCATAGATGTCCGCAGTCCTCGCGTCAGTCAACCTACCAGACGAATGGTATATTCCCCTTCCACACTCTCGACGAGGCATGAATGTTCGAGTGCATCGCTCAGAATCTCTGATGTCAGGACATTCGATATACCCCCTTGCGCAAGCGATACCCCATCCTTCAAAACATGACCGTGACTAATCCAGTCGCCGAGCTCTTCGATGTGATGGGTCACGTAAATGAGCGAAGGCGCGTCTGGCGTCTCCACATAAGAAGCAATGTCCTCCAGAAAACGATGACGACTCACCGGATCAAGCCCTTCGCAGGGTTCGTCCAATATGAGAAGTTGCGGCTTTTGGACTATGGCCCGTGCAATTTGAACTCGTTTCTGTTCGCCTTGGGATAGCGTTTCGTATTCATGATCGTGCAGATGCCCAATCTGTAGCCGCTCCAAAGCTTCACGTGCGTCACGCTCCACCGCCTCGATCCACTCCCCGTACCAGCCAAGCGATGCCTCCAAACCTGATGCGACGATGCGAACAGCGGCGTCTCGACCCGGAAGCCGTCTATCAAGCGATGCGCTGACCCAGCCGATGTGTTTCCGGTGAAGACCCACGTGGCACTCCCCGTAAACCTTCCCAAGCACAGAAATGCGACCACTCGATGCCCATTCGTATGCTGTGATCAGCTTGAGCAGAGTCGTCTTGCCTGAGCCATTGGCGCCAAGCAAAGTCCAATGCTCTCCCTCCTCTATCGTCCAGGAAACATCGTTTACAATTGCACGGCCTTGGCGAAGAAAACTGACTCGACTCAATTCCACTATGCTCATGCACTCCATCCATGTGCGCCAATGAGCGGTACAAACCGGCATCGGGTGCTTTTGAGCTGCTCTAAACCCTCGGCACGACGGTTTATCACGAACAGCTTTTGACTGTCACGGTCACCAACAGGGCAAATCAGGCGTCCACTCATCGCCAGTTGTTCTATCAGAGCGTTCGGAACCTCCGGTGCCCCGGCAGTGACGATGATTGCATCGAAAGGAGCTTCATCCTGCGCCCCCAATGTTCCGTCTCCAACCCGAACCGTCACGTTATCAACCGATATCGATCGAAGATTTTCACGGGCCAATTCCGCAAGCGGTTCGTGACGTTCGATGCTGATGACGCGTTTCGCCAGAGAACCAAGAATCGCAGCCTGATATCCCGTTCCTGTTCCAATTTCCAGCACAACTGAATCTGCATCCAACTCAAGCCACTCCGTCATTATGGCGACCATATAGGGCTGCGAAATCGTCTGACCGCACTGAATGGGAAGGGGTTCATCGGCGTATGCCTTGGATTGATACTTTTCGGTGACGAAAATATGACGCGGGACGCGCGCCATGAGTCCCAACACGGACTCGTCGGCTATGCCTCGGTCACGAAGCTGCCTAGCGACCATCTCCTGCCGTGGCGGTTCGAAGTCGATTTGGGGTTTCGTCACGCGACTCGCTCCTTAGACTCCCATTTCGACGAGAATCCGAATCGACAACGTGCGAACAAACCAAAACCCGAACAATACCACGATAGGACTCATGTCAAACGGTCCCATCGGAGGAAGTGCTTTGCGTATAGCTTCAAGCACAGGATCGGTCAATTTCTTGAGAATCTTCCCTTTCCCATATTCCGTTTCGATCCCGATCCATGCGGCAAGCCACGCTACCAATATCGCCAGCATATACAACGTGATTCCGCTATAGAGTATTCGAGCCAGTAGAGCAATATCCATCATCACTAGAAATCCAATCGTTTCCAGGCCTCATCATCGCCGCATACTTCCGGTATGCCTATATCGACAACATGCACGTTGCCAAGAAAATGCTTCGCCTTTGCCACTTCAAACCCGATCTTCAAAAATTGTATTGTCACGGTTTCGTCCGCAACAATTGCCGCACCGCAAACCTGCCCAGTATCTGCATTCAGACCCGACGGTATATCCACCGCAATCGTACGCGCCTTCCGCCAGTGATCGATTGCTGTCCGCACGATGCCTCTCACGTCGCCGTGCGTTCCAGTTCCCAGCATCGCATCAACCCAGGCGAGGGATGCAGGCTGCCGTTCAAAAGCAGCGATTACCTCGGAATCACTGGTCGCTTCGAAACATTGACCACCAAGCCGAGTATACACTTTTCTAAAAATCCGGGCATCTTTCGAAAGTTCATCCTCCCTGGCAAGCACAATTACCGATGTATCGTATCCTGCCAACAGACAGTAGCGCGCAACAACAAAGCCGTCTCCCCCATTATTTCCCTTGCCGCATACGATGACAACAGGTCCGCCTGAGATGTAACTGAAAACCGCCTGGCCAGCGCGATCCATCAGCACCGTGCTTGGTATTCCCAATACCTCAATCGCCCGGCGATCTGCTTCGCGCATTTGTTCGACAGTAAGTACCTGCACAACTGAAATCCTTACCGAATCCGAATCTGAACCCGATATTCAAGAACGAATTCCCCATCGGCCTTGACCGGGATCGAAAAAACGGCCGTACCGGCATCACGCTTCGTATGCCCGTGGTTCGATTGAAGAATCTGCCAGTCACCCATGATAGGTTCAACTACGTCAACCTGAATGTCCGTTTCTTTGTGGTTGCGCAGAGTAATTTTGTAAGAAGACTCGAGAATATTCTGCGATACCCTCCTGAAATCCACG
>DTSJ01000193.1 GCA_012965445.1 Candidatus Hydrogenedentota bacterium | reverse complement strand
ATTTCTTCTCAACTTCCTCATCGTCTTTACTCTCAACAATAAACGGACGCAGCAGCTGCATCATTTTCTCCGTACTCTCGCTCATTAACATAATTTCCTGCCGCGACTGCTCAAGGCCGAGGCCGGGGGTATCGACCATCCGCACGTCGAAATACTGCAAGTGTCCCGGCGCACCAGGTGTAGGATCGGGGATAACTCGCTTAAGCCAGGCAGTTATGAAACCCATCAGGGGAAGAAATACCAGTACGTTTATGATGTTGAAGCCCGTATGTGTCGCCGCAATTCCAAAGGTGACATAAGGGAAAGTTTCAACCTGTCTCTCAACACCATCGACCGTTTCCATCACTGGAGTTTCAACTCCTTCGATCATTTCCGTAGCCAAAACCATTTCGCCCGGAGACGCTCCCTTCCACCATTCAACGCCTTCAGTGATCAGTCCTGAATAGGCTCCGAACACCGCCGTAATCCACAATACCCCCGTCACGTTGAATAAGATGTGCGAATAAGAGGCGCGGCGGGCGTTTATCGAACCCCCGATCGAAGCCAGGAACGCGGTAACTGTTGTGCCGATATTCTCACCGAGTACCAAAGCAGCCGCCGTCTCAAAGCCAATGATGCCGGTGGACGCGAGACCGATGGTGATGCCCAGAGTCGCTGACGAAGACTGGACAATTGTAGTTAGAACTGCTCCTACCATCGCACATTTCAATACGCTGAAGTAAGTACCGTCGTATGCGAATCGTGCGAACATATCGATGAAACCCTGCTCCATTCGCAGAGGTTTGAACCCGTTCTTCATAAGCTCCAGACCGAAGAACACCATTCCGAATCCGATAAACGCCATTGCGATGTATCGGATTCGATCTCGTTTGGAAAATAGATAAAAACCAGTCGCGACGCCGATAATCGGAAGACCGTACTTTCCGATCTCTAGAACCAGAATCCAACCCGTAATCGTCGTGCCGATATTCGCGCCCATGATCACGCCGAAGGCCTGGGTGAGATTCATGACACTGATATTAACAAGTCCGATGACCATGACGGTTGTAATGGAACTGGATTGTACGATACTTGTGACGAGCGCACCCATGCCGACCGCCATAAATCGATTCGTTGTCGCGCGATTGATCATGCTGCGCAGCGTCGGTCCCGCGATTGCCTGCATGCCCTCGGACATGTTTTTCATGCCCAGCAGAAAAATACCCAAGCCCCCGATTACTTCAAAGAAAATCGTTAAATACATTTGTTCCCCTGTGTAGACGCACTTGCTGTGCGTCACTCATATTTCAACAACTCCAAGGTCCCCCGCCCACCAGAATAGTGAGCGTTCCTCAGAATTCGGCGGTATTCTAATCGACTGGTTCCAAGAATGTCTACACTTTTTATGCCCTCAACGAGAATTATCCCGACGACGTGGAATTACGTTGGTAAATGCCGATGAGTATCAGCTGAACATCCAGGGTCTGTAGATTACCGGCAAAATGAGTTTAATGCTCTTTTCCCAGCAACAGACTCCAGAATGCGTTGTTGAAAGCGGATCCCGGACCGTCTCCCAGACGTACAACGACGAGCCCCATGCCCGGTACAATGTATACTTTGCGCCCAAGAGCCCCGTAAGCGCCGACCATGTCGTCGGGTGCAGACGGAATCATCGCGCCAATTCTCAGTTCATCCCCGGCACCGGATCTGGAACTCTCCTTCCCATTCAACCACCAGAGTAGGCCGTAGGCCTTATTATGGATCTGGGAGGAAGAAAGCGACTCGGCGAGGTAATCCGGTTTCTTGAGGAGCGGCCGTCCGTTCCATTCGCCGCCGGACAGAATCAGAATTCCGAAGCGTCCGAGATCTCTCGCTGTCGTGGCAAGCCCGACCGAGTTCGCAGTTTCTGAGCCTCTCGCCCAGGGACGCTCCATCCAGCTCGTGTTCGCCATGCCGATGGGCTTAGCGACGCGCGCGCTTGTGATGTCGTTGATTGATGCGTCGAATACTTTTTCCAAAACAGGCACCATGCGGCTGTATGCAACCGTATTGTAGCGCCAACGAGTTCCTGCTGGTACTTGATACTGGAGCTTGTTTCCCAGTCCTGTGGTCATGCTCATAAGATGACGTATCAAGACCGTTTTTTCCTGAGCCTCCGCCGCTTTCGACCAACCGACTCCAAGATAAGTCGTTACTGATTCGTCGAGACTCAGTCCCCCTTCGCCAATCGCTGTTCCCGCGAGAAAGGAGATAATACTCTTCTGTACCGATGCGACATCCTCGATCGGATGGCCTTCGGCCGTGTCGCCCCTGTGCATGCGTTCGTATCGAGGACTCGGTTGACCGCCCTCGCCGCTCACCTGCCAGTAATTTTCTGAGACGATGCGACCGTTGTGGATTATTAGAAGCGATGAAGTACTCTTCGACTTTGCATACTCGAGTGCACCTTTAATGTTCTCAGGATCGAGATTTGCGGATTCGGCCGATGTTGTCTCCCAGTTTCCCTCTCCAGGCGGGAAATAGGATTCCGCGAACGTGATAGCAGGCAGCAGGACGAGCGGCATCGTAAATACTGACAGAAACCGACTTCGACTTTTCATACTCATCTCCTGTTCTTCGGTATAGCGACTTCTTCACTGTCGTTCTCTCTCGCACGCTCGAACGACACGACGGGCTTGTCCGTGCGAACCTGTTCCAGCCAGAACACGCCGTCGTAGGGATCGCTGTTTCCACGGGTAGAGACGAAGTCGATGTCCCCGTCTCCGTCCATATCCCGCGCAATAAATTTGTCGAACATGCCTCGCTTGCGCCGGGATACATCGTGGCGGGTCCATCCAGTATCAGGTTTCCCCGGATTCTCATACCACGCGATCCTTCCGAGCGCTCCGTCAACGCCAATATCTCCGTCTTCGTCGCGCGCGCCACGACTGTAGCTGCCTCCCATAATGTCAGGATGACCGTCTTGATTGATGTCCGCGATGGTAAACCCGACTAAAAGATCCGGCATCATCGTGCCGATGGTGTGGAACCTCCAACTCGCCGCTGGGGACTCCGGCTGTTCGATCCACGCGATTCCCTGACCAAGTGCCGACCCGACAGGCACCACGATGTCAAGACGGCCATCACTGTTGAGGTCGGCATACGCCATATTGAAACCACCCGTGCTTCCACCATCGATTTCAATCCTGTGCTCCTTGAACTCAAGCGTGGAAGCAGACACATTTTCGAACCATACAAGCCGATTCTCGGCCCGTATCCCGCACACAATATCAAGGTCCCCATCGCCGTCCAAATCCCCTAGGGCTACATCCTCTGTCCAAATATTTATATCTACTAGTAAGGTATCTCGTCTATCAGCATTACTAAAATAGAAGCTTTCCCTTTGGATGGTCGCTCGTCGATCCAGCACATCCTCAGT
>DTSJ01000192.1 GCA_012965445.1 Candidatus Hydrogenedentota bacterium | reverse complement strand
ACTCACCCTCGAACAGCAGCCAGACCAGGCAGGCAATGCACTCCATCAGGTAAGCCTGACCGAACAGATTCACGAATTGATTGACGAGCTGGGCGATTCCGTAGTGACGGCAGAATTCGCGGACGAGATCCTGACGTTTCTACACGACTCCGCCCGTGCATCGGAGTCGCTCTCAGACTGGTCAACGCGATGCATGGTTCGACTTTTCCGTGACACGCCTCTCGTATTTTTCGCCCCTCACTTGCTCGCCGCGCGGCGAGTCTCCTCCGCAGTGATCGGGTCCGCCATTCGCGACCCGCTCGGAGCGACTCAATGCGTGAATGAAGGCGCTGCCGCACTTGAGAGGCTGGGATATGCCGCGCAGGTAGTCAAGAACGACCACGAATGCGCCTTTTTTATCGAGACGAAAACGCGTCGGTTCAAAGTGACCTACGGTTCGGATGGATTTCACCTGCCGGAGTCCGATGAGACCGTTACCGAGGAGGAGCTGCTCGCGCGACTCGATAAATCCCCTGAGCAGTTCAGCCCGAACGTCGCGCTTCGCTGTGTCGTGCAGCAGACGCTCTTTCCCGTCGCTGCCTATGTTGCCGGCCCGGGCGAGCTGGCCTATTGGGGGCAGTTTAAAGGGGTATTTGATCTTTTTGAAAAACCGATGCCCGTAGTATATCCTCGCGCTGAAGCCGTTCTCACGACGATCAAAACGAATAAGCTCCTTTCGAAATATGGTCTGTCGGTAGCTGAACTCTGCGATGGCAAAGACGCGCTCGTCGAGAAGGCCCTACGAACCGTTGCCCAATCCCCCGCGCTCGCGCATACCCGTGAACAACGCGCGCTGCTGCAAGAGAATTTGTCGCAGTTGGTCAGCGGTCTGGAAAGAGACGTCCCCGTCGCGGCAACCATGGCCGTCACATTGACAGCTGATCTGGAGCGTAAGCTGGATCGACTGGAAAGTGTTATCCTGCAATCCGATAAGCAGCAGCATGAAACCGTATCGAAGCATATCGACCGGCTCAGCGAATGCCTGGCACCGCGCCGGAAACCTCAGGAACGGATGTACACGATTTTCGCCTTTCTCTTCGAGCACGGCTGGGGTTTGATGGACACACTGCTACGCGAAATCGAAATCGATTCTTTCGACATGAACGAGGTGGAACTATGAGCGTAGACGTATTGGCCGTCGGTGCCCATCCCGATGACGTGGAGCTCGGCGTGGGCGGAACATTGCTTCAGCTCGCAAATCAGGGTTACGCCGTCGGCATTCTCGACTTGACGCTGGGCGAGCTTAGTTCCCGCGGAACGGTCACGGAGCGAATGAAAGAGGCACAGGATGCCTCCGAAATCCTCCAGGTATCGATACGGCACAACGCCGAACTCCCGGACGGCGGCCTGCAAAATACGCCTGAACAACGCCGGGAGATCATCCCCTTTATCCGTATGCTTAAACCACGCATCCTGCTTCTGCATCGCAAAAATGATCGGCATCCCGATCACCGAATCGCCTCAGAACTTGTTCGGGACGCGAACTTTTTTTCCGGCGTGAACTCAATCGTGACGGAGGAGAGCCCGTATCGAGCGCCGCACATTTATTATTACAATCCTTATTCAGACGATCAGACCCCGCCGCAGGTGGTCATGGATATCTCTCCAGTTTTCGATCGCAAACTGGATGCCTTGAGCGCGTATCGGTCTCAATTGCACAATCCAGACTACGAAGGCGCGAAGACACTTGTATCGAGCGAATCATTCTGGGAAGGTATCCGAAAGCGTGCCGCCTATTGGGGCAATCGCGTCGGAGTGGAATACGGTGAGCCGCTCTACCGCGAAGGCCCAACGGTCATCTCAGCGTTCGCCGAACTGCAGGACCTCTCATGAAGATAGGCATCACCTGTCATCCATCTGCGGGCGGAAGCGGCATCATGGCAACAGAATTGGGAATCGCACTTGCAGAACGCGGACACGAGATCCACTTCGTCACCACCGAGACGCCATTTCGCCTGACCGCATTCAGGGAGAACATCTTTTGCCATACGGTCAACGTATTTTCCTATCCCCTCTTCATAAATCCACCCGCTTCCCTCGCACTGGCCAGCAAAATATCTGAAGTGGCGGAAGAATACGACATCGAACTATGGCACGCTCACTACGCGATTCCAAACGCCGCCTGCGCAATCATGGCGCGCGATATGCTGCCCCCCGAAAAACAATTCAAGATAGTTACAACCCTGCACGGGACCGATATCACGCTCGTCGGGGCTGATCCATCGTTCTTCCGCATTACCAAGTACGCTATGGAACGCAGCGACGCGGTCACAGCCGTATCCAACTGGCTCACCGAGGAAACCGAGCGCGAGTTCGCCCTCGACCTCCCGGTCCACAGGATCTACAACTTTCTGGATCTGAAAAAATTCCCGCCCGAATCCCCCGAACGCTGCACACTTGCCGACGACGATGAAAAAATAATCATGCACATCTCGAATTTTCGCCCAGTCAAACGCGTGACCGATGTTGTCCGGGTATTCAAGAAAGTCATCGAATCCGTAAATGCAAGACTGGTCATGGTCGGAGACGGCCCGGAACGCCTTTCAGCAGTGGGCGTAGCCAAGCAGCTCGGTATTACCGACAAGATAACTTATCTGGGAACGCAGGAAAATATCGAAACGCTCATCCCCTGTGCAGATCTCGTTTTCCAACCCAGTGAACACGAAAGTTTCGGGCTCACCCATCTGGAAGCCATGACTTGTGAAGTTCCCGTTTTGGCCACCAACAGCGGAGGTGTCACGGAGGTTGTCGAGCATGGTGTAACGGGATACCTTGCGGAAGTCGGCGACATCGACGCGATGGCAGAGTATGCAATCAATATTCTGACCGATGAAGCCCGTGCCGCAGAAATGGGAAAACAAGGCCGCCTCCGCGCGCTGGAGTATTTCGATAAAAGTACAATTATCGAACAGTACGAAACGCTATACAACAAACTACTTTCGTGAGCGCTCACTCAGAATCGTCTGCGTCGACAGACCCTTCATACTTCTTTTTCGATTTTTTTTGCCGCCTGGCCTTCTGCTTTTGTAATTTGTCGCGCTTCAAATCCTCTTTGCTCTTATGGCTGCCGTCCTCAGCCTCAATAAGTTCACATAGCCGACGACGCGCATAGAAACGATTCAGTGCCTGCGAGCGTGCTTTCTGCATCTTGACTTCGAAACCCGTGACGGTGTGCTTGATATAGACGCACGTGGCGGTCCGGTTTACATGCTGACCGCCGGGACCTCCTGATCGAATAAACTTCTCTTCCAGATCGCTCTCTCGAAGCGCACAGCGTTCCATCTGAGCAAGCAGCTCCGATTCTTTCTTTGATGAAACGCCGAATTTCGACACGAGAACCAGTCCTGGAAATTAGATTGGGTACGATTTCTACCCT
>DTSJ01000191.1 GCA_012965445.1 Candidatus Hydrogenedentota bacterium | reverse complement strand
TTCTTGCCTTCCTTGATCCACTGCTCCGCCGTGCCGCGCCCGTTGTAAAACTTCACTACCCTCTCATCGCTCCGACTGGAAGCTCGCTGCTGGTGGAAGGGGAGGAGACATTTCAGAGCGCGCTTGCCCGGATGATCGGCGGACTGTCAGTCGTGCTCGCCATGATTTTTCTGGTCTATTATCTTGTGCGTCGATTTGGAAAGGGAGTGCCTGCTCTTTCCGGGGCTCGACTGGGTCAAGTGATCGGGCAGCTGCATCTCTCGCGTGATGCAAAGTTGTACTATGTGCGTACCGGGGGGCGGGTTCTGGTTGTCGGGGTGACTTCGAGCGGAGTGAGTCTGGTTGCGGAATTCGGGACGGGGGCTTTTAATGTGGAATCCGAAGATATGGATATCGAAGGCTCGTTTGATGCGTCGGGATTCGTTGATGAGTTGAAGGATCAGACGGAGGCGTACTCTGCATCTGAGAGCGAATCGACGGGGTCTGCGGATGGTGAGATCACGGAACTCGGCGTGGCGGTTGAGAGGGGGCTTCAGCCTGTTTGCGAATTCATCTTCAAGCAGGTAGCGAAAAATCCGAAGGACCTCGCTTTGTTTATTGAGATCGCGGATTTGGAACCTCCGAATATTCCGAGCGACGTTCCTACTTCTGTGCTGGCTCCGGCATTTATCCTGGGCGAAATGCGGATCGCGTTTCAGTTGAGGTTTATCATTTATATCCCGTTTTTAATCGTTGATATGGTGGTCGCGAGTACGCTATGGCGATGGGGATGATGATGCGGCCGCCGGTATTCGTCTCGCTGCCATTCAAGGTTATTCTGTTCGTGCTGGTAGACGGGTGGTATTTGTTGATTGGGTCTCTGGTACGCAGTTTCTACTGACGATGCTTACTTCGCGAGACGGGGAATTTCTTCCCGGATAATTTTCGCAATGCGCTGGGACGCTTCTGCCGCGATTTTGAGGACGTGATTGTGGGTCAGGATGCTCGGTGAGCAGCAGTTGTTGGTGATACAGGAGATGCTGGCTGCTCGTATGCCGAGTTCACGGCATCGGGTGATTTCGGGGGCGGTACTCATCCCTACAGCATCGGTGTTGGTGGATTGCAGCGCGCGGATCTCTGCCTGGGTTTCGTAGGATGGGCCGTGTATCCAGGTGTAGGTGCCCATGTGGTTGCAGCCACGGAGAACAAAGTCGGTGTCGATTGTATCTGGATGATTCTCCCATCGATTGTTGGGCCATAGCGCGAGGGTCTGTGCAGCAAGAAGATCACCGGGTTTCATGTCGGGTTTGAGTCCTCCTGCTGCGTTCGTGAAGACGATGGAGCGAACGCCCAGGCTGTGGAGTGTGTTGACAGGCGCGATGACGGTGTCGCGGGTATGGCCTTCGTATATATGCAGGCGTCCACACTGGAGGACTATTGGAACTCCCATGCAGGTTCCGCAGAGGAATTTGCCCTGATGACCCGAGACGGATGTTTTGGGGATTTCGGGGCAGTCTTCGAAGGAGATCGTTTCGGTATGTATATCAATCAGTGCTTCCAGATCAATCCCGGAGCCACACACAATGCCTATCGGGGAATTTCGGATCATGCCGATGACCTGTCCGGGAAGAAGAGCTTTTGATAGAGATCCAGGGCGTAGCGGTCTGTCATGCTGGCAATGGTGTCGACTACTTTTTGCTCTGTTGAGTCGTCGGTGGGATGATAGTCGATATAGGGTTCTGGATGTTTGATAAGGTGGTCGTATATTTCGCGCACCACTCGTTTGGCTTTATCGACTTCTTGAGCGATTGGTATACTGGGGTACACGTCGTTGTACAGGTAATCGCGCAGGATGTTGGTTGCGCTCCGAATATCGTCTTCGATACTGATCGAGCCGGATTGGCTTCCGTGAATGAGGCCGCCAACCATGGTATTGATTCGTTCGGAGGCATAGTTGCCGAGGACATTAATTGCTTCCTGGGGTAGATCCTCTCGCTTGATCAGATCCGCACGGAGCGCGTCATCGATGTCGTGATTGATATAGGCGATCGCATCGCAAATGCTCAGAATCTGCCCTTCGAGGGTGGACGCGGTCTGTCCTTTGCGACCCAGCAGCAACACCTTGCCCGTGGAGTGGTTGAGTATGCCGTCTCGGACTTCGTGCGTCAGGTTCAAGCCGCGTCGAGTGGTGGTGGATTCGAGGATGTCGACCACGCGCAGACTCTGCTGGTAGTGGCGAAATCCATCGACGGCAATTTCGTTGAGGACGGATTCTCCTGCGTGACCGAAGGGTGTATGTCCCAGGTCATGACCAAGGGCGATAGCCTCGGTAAGGTCTTCGTTCAGAAATAGTGCCCTTGTGACGGTGCGTGAAATTTGAGCGACTTCGAGTGTATGTGTCAGGCGGTTCCGATAGTGATCGCCTTTGGGTGCAAGAAAGACTTGGGTCTTTCCTTTGAGGCGGCGGAATGATTTAGTGTGGAGAATGCGATCCCGGTCGCGTTGATAGGCAGTTCTGTATTCGTGTTCTTCTTCTTGTTCGAGACGACCCAGGGTATCGGCCGATAGTGCGGCAGCAGGATCGAGGAGCTGCTTCTCGTGTAGTTCGATTTTTTCTCTGATGGTCGGCATTATGGGGTTGAATTGGGAATCCGAGGGTAATGTTCACACGTTGGGGAGGAAATCGGAGTGGGAAGAATGTGAGGCTATCGTCGCTGGTTGCCTTTGATCGATGAATTTGGTGAATATTTGCTGAATCCGGCGCGTGCTCGTTTTGTAGTCATCGCATCCCTAACCGACTGGATGCTGGAATCGGATTTTTCGATTACTATTGATCGGATTTTGCGCAGAAAGGCTTGCTTCGTCGCCTAGGGATTTGTACATAGCGAGCTTACAGGCGCGGCAGAATCTGGAGTGGGAGAGTGCTGGCTTCTCATTGCATTTGGCGCAGTTGGAATCAGACTCGACGTCTTTTGCAAGGATTTTCTGGTGTTCAAGAATCTGGCGGATACGATCTACGGGGAGTCGGGTCCGGTCAGCGATGTCGGAGGGTGTGGCGTTCTCGTTGTCAGCAATCGTATCTTCGACCAATCCCAGATCGAGGTCATATTGAACGTAACAGACGTCGCACAGATCGCGCCTGGCGTCGCTTGCAATGAGTCGATTGCATTCGATGCAGTTTCCCATTTCAAAGTCCATGAACTAAAACTCCTCGAGAATCGCGTCAACCTGTGATTGAAGATGCTCAATATCCTTGTCATTATGAATGATCCATCTGGCGAGTGCCATTTTTTTTCCCGGGGGTGTCTGGGATTCGATTCGTGCGAGTGCTTCTTCTTCGGTGAGTTTGCGGTTTTCCTTGAGTCTTTGAATACGTATATTGTCTGGGCAATATACGAGAATGAGGCCGTCCAGCCCGGGGCGAAGGGTACCGTCTTCGGCGTGGAGTGCGGCTTCAATCAAAGTCGCCGTATGACCCTGTTCCGCATACTGGTCACATATGCGCATTGTTTCGTTGCGAACGGCGGGATGGACGAGTCCATTGAGCGTCTGGAGGGATTCGGAATCTGAGAATACGATATCGCCGAGCTTTGCGCGGTCAATTCTACCGTCTGTTAGAATTTCGGTTCCAAACGCGTCGAGTATTGCCTGATATGCAGGGCCTTCTGGTTCGATGACAGCATGTGCGAGAGAGTCAGAATCGATTACGGGGATTCCTTTTTCGAGGAAGCGGGCGCTGGCGGCTGATTTCCCCGCTGCGATGCCTCCTGTAAGTCCGTAAATTTTCATAGCTATCCAGCGGTAACTTTAATCAGAATTGGCTGTTGGATTTGAAGTTCACGTGCCAAGTGAATATTGAGTTCATTGGTATTCTGATTCGGCTTTATCTGTATCTTAAAGTCGGTTTTTTCCTGATCGAGTTTGAGTGACACGATGGGGTCGGTGAGTTCCTTGGGAATTGAAAGCTGGATTATCTTGATCGTCAACGGACTTTCGAAATTGATGAGTACGTTCTGTTTGTAGGGCTCTTGGATGCATTCGTATTTCAGTCGTCCGAAGGAGACCGGTGTAACGAGCGGCACGTCAAGGCGGGTAACGCCCTTAGGGAGGTTTGGCGCGAGTGATATCGCTTTTCTTGGGATGCTCAGGAAGAAGCCGAGAAGTGCGTAGAGCGAATGCCAAACGGACATTGCACCCATGTGGTGGTCGTTTTTCCAACCGGCAGGCTCGTTGGTTTTGGGGTTCCAGGAGAGGGGCTGATTGAACTGGAAGTCATTTCGCAGATGCGTGTTCCGGTATATATCGTTGAGAATGCGCATGCCTTTGTCGACGTTACCCTGTTGTATATGGGTACACGCGAGGTAGACGGCTTCGAAGGCGGGCCAGGAACGATCAGCGTGGGCAGATTCACCGAAGTCGGCGGGATTCTGCGCTGGTGAGCGGTCAGGATTCGAGCCCTTGGTATATCCGAATTTACGTTTATTTAGGATGTCAATAGTATTTAGAGCCGCCTGAATTCTTGCTTTGGGAAACCATCCTCCCAGCTTGAGGAAATCGGCGACCCATGCACCGGCCAACTGCGCGCTGTGGCAGGCATCGTCCATGCGGGGGTGGGTATCCCGAATCGGTTGTGCGTTGTGATAGAGCCGATAGTAATTCTTCTCTTTGACCCAGAGCCGATGTTCGAGGTGTCGGAGTGCTTTTTTGGCGGTCTCCTCATAGAGCCTGGCTTCTTCTTCGTTTTTGAGTTCCCGCGTGAGATCGGCGTAGGCGACCATTGCCGCGATCCAAAGTCCGCCGCTGTATGCCGTAAGGCCGTACATAGCCCATCCTCCGAAAGTGGTCGAATCGCCCATTGCGTCCGGGATACCATCCCCGTCTCGATCCATGAGCATGCCGTATTCGATGGCTTCCTTGAGGCGCGGATGAATCATCATCAGAGAGGCGTATTTTCCGGTCATATGGAAATTTCGGTAGGAGAGTAAAATGAACTTTGCGTTAAGGTCGATCATCTCTACTGCGCCGCCGCCGTAGCCGGGGTGACGCACGGTCTCTTTGCCAAGGTCGCGATAGATTCGTCCGGGTGTCCTGGTTTCATCGGTACTGGACAACAGCTTGAGTTCTGTGTCTGCAAAGCTTGGGAAGAAGAGCATGGTTCCGATGGAGCTGTAGAAGCTTCGGTCCAGAACGCCCATGTAAGGGTCCGCGGGTGATTCCATCATCGCGTATTCGTTTTCGCGGGTGAGGATGGTGTTGGTACTGAAGGGGTGTGAATTGTTGATCAGCATGCGCGAGTACCATTCGGGGAGGGAGGACTTTAGGAAACGTTCGTGGAAGTTCATCACGGCTTCCTGAAAGTATGTAGCGTTCTTGAGACCTTCTTCGTTGACTTCGATCGCGCTTGCGAAGGCCCTCGTGTAGTAGTTTCCAACATCTTCGTTTGCCATTGTGTAAACGGGGCAGTACCAGCTGAAGCAGAAGGTGAGGCCGATGAATTCTCCCGGGTTCAGCGTTTTTGTGGCGCATACGGCGCCTTGGTATGCTGTGTCGCCGGTGCTGCATTGATTGGGGAGTATTCCCCGTTCAGAGAAACTATTCCAGAGCAGCCTGATGTCATCTTCGGAGTTTTGATCCCAACCTAGATGGGAGACTTCTACGCCTTTGGGATTGGCAGCAGTAAGACAATAGTTTCCTTCGTAGCTAGTCATGACTTCATCATCAATAGCGAAGGAGAGACCTATGGCAACGGAGATGCTCGCGTTGCTCATCTGGTTGTGTGCGTGGAGGTATTCGTCGAGGTCGGTGATGAAAACGGGGTGCATCATTCCGCGGTAATCAGTCGCCGTATTTTCGAAGCAACCGCGAATGTTTTCCCAGTTAACCAGGGCGGAGACGGTTATGGGTTCTTCGGTGGTGTTCTTGAACTTGAGAATTTGGAGATTTATGGGGAGGTTGGACGCTTCGTTATCGTAGGGAATGAGGGGAGCCATGGCCGTCCACTGAAATGGGACCGGAAGGAGTTTATCTTTGAGCTTGTAGTTGGACGTGGGGTAGAGGCCATGCCAGGAGAGACTGCTCTTCGAAGTAAACAAGGGATCAACACCTGCATCACTGAACGGGATATTCGTTCGCTCCTGAAGGATTCGAGCGCGCGTCTTTCGCGGTGTTGATACGCGGATGGCGGTAAATGCGTTGGGGGAAACGGGGATTCGTGTCGCGGCGGTGCGATTGTTGTTGATTGTTATGTTTCGCGCGATACCATCGCGCCCCATGTCGATGGAGCCTGTTCCGATTCCACCGAGGGGGACGCCGTTAATCTGATTAGGTTTGGTCTTCGTGTGGTCTGTGTCGGAATCACTCATGCGGACTACACCTTGAGCTGTCGTTCTCTTGCAATAGCGAGAGCTGCATGACGATAGCGTCTTCTCCGGATTTCGCGTAGTAGCCTTTACGAAATCCAATATCCTTGAATCCGAAATCTAGGTACATGGTGCGTGCAGGGAGATTCGATTCGCGAACTTCGAGTGTGATCGTCAGGGCTTCGTGGGTACGCGCTAGCTCAATGAGGTGAGACAACTGTTCGCGGCCGTAACCACAGCCACGGTGGTCCGATTCAACAGTGACGCTGGTAATGTGGGCATCGTCGAGGAGCAACCAGAACCCAGAGTAGCCGATCAATATGTCTCTAATGTAGGCGACATAGAAGAACGAGTTTTTGTTGCGCGTTTCGTCGCGAAACATTCCGGTTGTCCACGGTTCTGGATAAGCTTCGTCTTCGATGAGCTGCAATACGGGTATTAGGTCTTCGGTGAGTTTTTCGTATCGCAGTTTATTCGTGGAGGTCGTGGTCATAGTGTTGAAAGCGGATTTTGTTGTTCGTCGCGATTGACCTCTGCCTGCGATTTCCGAAGGTAGACGGGGGTTACGTTGGTATTGGCTGACCGTACGCCAGATTCAATGAGGGTGAGTGCTTCGAAGGCGACAGCCGAGGCTCCGGGATAGTCGTATGCGTTATGGAGTATTTGTGCATCGGGAAACACGGTTCGGATTTGTTCGCTGTAAAGCGTCGCGCCGTCGCCGAGAAAGAGGGTGTCCTCTGAACAGTGCTCTAGTATCGCTTCGACCGGGGCTACGGTATGGTCGAGGAGAACTCGACGTTCCGTACGCTCGTAACGATAGACGGCTCCATATACTTCGTTCATTTTTGCGTCAAGCAGTGTACATAACGTGCGTTCAGATGCTTCGGCGCGTCGGGCGAGGGCATCAAGCGTAGATATACCGACTATGGGGAGGTCCGCGCCAGCGGCAAGGCCTTTCCATGCCGATACGCCGACCCGTATACCGGTAAACGAGCCCGGTCCGTGAGCGATGGCGAGCAGATCGATGTCAGAGAGAGCGGTTTCGGTTTCGCGAAGTAACTGGTCAACGTACAGGAGTAGTTTTTCGGAGTGTTTTCGATCTGC
This sequence comes from Candidatus Hydrogenedentota bacterium, assembly GCA_012965445.1. The sequence goes on along the minus strand of DTSJ01000191.1, from coordinate 4,701 downwards.
GAGTATCGAGATTTCTGCAACGACTGCTGTGTCTCTGCACAGTGCAATTGACAGGTAGGGTGTTGATGTATCTGCGGCTAGAATAAGCATGGGTTTATGGCATTCCGGTTCGGGCCCTGCTTCAATGGTCTACTAAAAAATCCTCTTCATGATTCGGCAAAACGAAGAGGATTGACTGATGGGTTGTGAATGATATGATTTCGTAATTTAGGGGTATGATGCGATCAATCTGCTGGTTTGGTTTCGCCATCGACTGGCTTTGTGGAAACGACCTCTTTCATTTTCTTGCCGGGCTTGAATGTTACGACGCGTCTCGCCGGAACGGGAACCTGATCGCCGGTGCGCGGATTGCGACCGATGCGGGATGCGCGTGTTTTGACTTCAAACACTCCGAAGTCCCTTAGTTCCCAGCGCTTACCGTCAGCGAGTGCTTCGGAAATGGTTTCGAACGTCGTTTTGATCACCTTTGCGACTTCGCTCTGCGTAACGCCGAGCTTGTTCGACACGTTGATCACAAGTTCTCGTTTTGTCATTGTCACAGCGGTGTCCCTCATAGTCTTACGAAGTTGCGATCTGGATAAGTCCAAATGATGTATATAGATACGAAAATAATGCTTGTATTATAAGAGGTCGTGGTTCGGCTTGCAAGTCTTTTTCGAATAATATGTTAGTGCTTCTTGGAAGTCGTATTTTCCGAGATTTGTGGAATCTAGGAAGTGTTGACCGCTCTACACAGCTATTTTATGGATGTTTCGTGAAAGTTCAAGTCCAGTGTTCAACCGACTACTATTCTTTTGATATACTTGACGAAATTACACCTCTTTGTCCGTTCGGACAGTGTTTCCAACCTTTTTTTAGCAACAGAGCAGGATACCAATGGATTTACCAAAGAAATATAAGCCTCATGCCGTGGAAGCGTCCTGGAAGAATGCGTGGGGGAAATCCGGGATTTACGCATGGGATCCCAATCGACCGCGTGAGGAGACGTTTGTCGTGGATACCCCTCCCCCGACGGTTAGTGGTTCGCTGCACTTGGGTCATTTGTTCAGTTATTCTCATCAGGATTTCATCGTTCGTTATCAGCGAATGCGTGGAAAGAACATCTTTTTTCCGATTGGATGGGACGATAACGGACTTCCCACAGAACGTCGTGTTCAGAATCTGATGAATGTGAAGTGTTCGACGGACGTCCCCTACGATCCCGATTTCAAAGGCGTCCGCCTCACAGGTAAGGCGAAGACACCGCCCGAACCCATCAGCCGCAAGAATTTCGTTGAGTTGTGCGATGACGTGGTGGTGGATGATGAGGAAGTGTTTAAGGCGCTTTGGACACGACTGGGTCTGAGTTATGACTGGGACCAGGAATACACGACAATTGGCGAGCATTCGCGGCGGATTTCTCAATACAGCTTTTTGAAGCTGCTCGAAGATGATGAGATATATCAGGCGGAACGTCCGGTTCTGTGGGATGTGGATTTCCAGACGGCTATCGCGCAGGCGGAGTTGAAGGACAAGGAACTCCCTAGTGCATATCAATACTTAAACTTTGGCGTGGATGGCTCGGATACGAAACTAGTGATTGCTACGACGCGCCCAGAATTACTGCCGGCTTGTGTGGCAGTGGCTGTGCATCCGGATGACGAACGGTATAAGGAATACGTGGGGCAAGAGGCCGTTACACCACTTTTTGGTGTGAAAGTGAGGATTATTGCTGATGTAAAGGCCGATCCTGAGAAGGGTACGGGTGTGGTCATGATTTGTACCTTCGGTGATCAGACAGACGTGGAGTGGTGGACAGAGTATAAACTGCCTACGCGTCAGATTCTGAATCGTGAGGGGCATTTGATTCATATTACGTTCGGTGATGAAGGCTGGGAGAGCGTCGATGCTGACAAAGCGAATGCAGTCTACGAAAAGCTTTCCGGGAAGTATGTGAAACCCGCACGACGGATCATTGTCGAGGAAGCCGAGGCTGCGGGCAATGTAATCGCGCGTCCTCAGGAGGATATCACGCATTCTGTGAAGTTTTTCGAGAAGGGTGACCGTCCGCTCGAGCTGATTCCTGCGCGTCAGTGGTATACGAAGTTGATGGACAAGAAGCAGGCGCTTATTGAACAGGGTCAGAAAATCAAGTGGCATCCCGAGTATATGTACAAACGCTACGAGCACTGGGTCGAGGGGCTGAATCAGGACTGGTGTCTGAGTCGCCAGCGATTTTTCGGGGTTCCGATTCCGGTCTGGTACAAAATCGATGAGCATGGTGAAACTCAATATGACCAGCGGGCTTTACCAAGTGTCGAACAGTTGCCGGTTGATCCGTTGGGAGAGGTTCCTGAGGGCTATACAGAGGAGCAGCGGAACCAGCCGAACGGATTTTCTGGTGATCCGGATATATTTGATACGTGGGCGACAAGCTCGCTGTCGCCTCAGATATCTTCGCATTGGTTTTTGGATGAGGAGCGCCATGCAAAGTTGTATCCGGCGGATATGCGCCCGCAGGGACACGATATTATCCGGACATGGGCGTTCTATACCATCGTTAAGGCTTACCTCCATGACAAAGAAGTGCCGTGGACGAATATAACGCTGAGTGGATGGATACTTGATCCAGACCGGAAGAAGATGTCCAAGAGTCAAGGCAATGTGGTGACTCCAGAGCCTATGCTGGATGAGTTTGGTGCCGATTCGGTGCGCTATTGGGCTGGGCGTGCGCGATTGGGTGTGGATACAGCGCATGATGAACAGGTGTTCAAGGTTGGGAAGCGCTTGTGCATGAAGATGTTCAATGCCAGCAAATTCGTGATTGATCGCTTTGGGGACATTGATCCAGCGCTGCTCGGGCCTGAGAAAGTGACTGTGGAAACGGATCGGGTGGCCATTGCCCAGCTGCGTCCCTTGATTGAGCGTGCGACGGCAGCTTTCGACGACTTTGATTATTCGCAGGCACTTCAACGGACTGAGGATTTCTTCTGGGCGATGTTCTGCGACAACTATATTGAGCTGGCAAAACCCAGGACGTATGACGAGGAGTTGAGCGTGGAACGCTTGTCTGCCGCATCGAGTCTGCGGTTGATACATCGTGCGCTGGTTCGGATGCTGGCGCCCTTCGTGCCGTTTATTACTGATGAGGTCTGGCACTGGGCGTACAGCGGTGATGCGGACATGCATGATTCGGTGCATCGGAGTCCATGGCCGACACTTTCGGAGTTTGCTTCGATTCCGGAGCCGAGTGATTCGGGGACGTGGGCCGCGACGATGGAGGTGGTTGATGCGGTCCGTAAGGCTAAAGCAAATGCACAGATGAGCGTGAAGGCTCCGGTCGAGTCGCTGCAAGTTACTCATACACAGGCATTTATCGATTCTTTAGCCCCTGCCTTGGGTGATCTGATGGAGATGCTTCGGATTGAGACGGTTGATTTGCTGCCGGATGAGGCTGCGTCGGAAATTGGGGTTGAGGTTGAAATGAAGGAAACTGAGAATCAAAACAGTTGAAACTGCGGTGAAAGAGATGACTGAATACGGCCTAAGTGTTTCTATACGAACACTTAGGCCGTATTTTTTATTTGAGACACGATGTAACCGACACATCGATGAGGAACACTAGGTAATAAAAGCGTGTGCAGGGCTGTTTAGACTATAGTATGGCTTTCAATTTCAACGCAGTTTCAATTTTCAGGAGAAGAATGATGAGAGTAGAATCGGCAGGAATAGTTAGAAAGGGCGGATGGACGGCTTGGTCCGCGATGTTTGCGGTGGCCTGTTTGGTCAGTGTGGACGCAATGGCACAGCGAGGCGGGGGGATTCAGATTTCCCAGGAGAAACTGGATGAAGCTTGGAAGGCCCAGGCTACCGAGGTCAGCCGCGGATTTAAACTGGACACGGAAAAAATCGCAAAGGTAGTCGAGGCCTACAAGGCAAGCCGTGAATCTCAAGCAGAACAGGTTCAGGAACTGTTTTCCGGCGGGCAGCGGGGTCCCGGCATGTTTCAGGAGATGCAGGAGATCAATGAGACTGAGTCTGGAATTCTGAAAGAGAACCTGATGAAGTTTTTGAGCGAGAAGGAGTCGGAAACGGCCGCAACTTCTTTGGGGTCGTTTAATCGCGAATGGGACCGTCTGGTGGTTACGGTTCTTGGCTTCAAGCTGGAGCCGGAAAAGCAAACCAAGGCTTTGGAGCTGATTGCGGGGTATGTTGTTGAGTCGAACAAAGCCCGCGCAGAAGCAATTGCAGCGCAGGATTTTCAGAGCCTGCGTACGGCTTCTGAGGAGCTGAAGGGCATGCTGGACATGTCTATCGCGAGCCTTTTGAGCGCGGAACAGATTGAGACGTGGAAAACCGAGACGCAGCGTCGTCAGCGTGGCGGCGGAGGCGGACGTCGAAATTAGTATTTGATCGTTTTTATGGACTGGCATTTGGAACGGTGCCAGTCCTTTTTTTGTTTTTGGATGCTTGTTCATTGCATAAGATCACAATACTTCGATATACTTCTGCTTTCCTGCCGGAGTGGCGGAATTGGTAGACGCACTGGATTCAAAATCCAGCGATGGCAACATCGTGGGGGTTCAAGTCCCCCCTCCGGCATCACTTACAATGGCCTGGCGGGTTCGCTGCGAAATGCGGCGCACCGGTGCTTCCTGTCGAGATTTGCCATTTTCCGTCCAGGCCGGGATATTGCTGCACGAAGATTTGGGGTCGACCAAG
>DTSJ01000190.1 GCA_012965445.1 Candidatus Hydrogenedentota bacterium | reverse complement strand
CCCGCCAATTTGAACGCCAATCAAGTCAGGTGATATCCTCCTCGACATTCAACCAGAGCAGGACGACCAGATGACCGCTCCAAAAAACGACACCCCAAACCCATCCGTTATCCTGAACACGCTGCACATATTTACACTCTCCACACTCGTATTCGCCTTCCCCTTGTACTCTTTCCTCATGGCAAACCCATCATACTTCGTTACAAACGACATCTGGCCAGGCACCATATTTTTCTTCGCATTCATGCTCACCATCACCCTCCCCCTCATCCTCACAGCACCCGTACTCCTCATGGGCCCCATACGCAAAAGCCTCCACTGGAAGATGCACCTCTGCCTCGTCGCGTTCCTAATTACACTCTCCTTCCTCCCCTTCGTGCGACGCCTCGAATTCCTGCCCCCCTACCCAATCATCATTATCACCATAATCCTCGCGATTCTGGCCGCCAGACAATACGCCACCAACTCCTTCATATACTACGGACTCTCCTTCCTCTCTCCCCTCATTATCCTCTTCCCCCTCCAATTCCTCTTCAACGACGACATCGCTCAGATTCTCGACCAAAACAAAAGCATCCCCTCCCAGGAAACGAAAATCAATACGCCGGAACCTCCCACCATCGTCATGGTCGTATTCGACGAATTCCCACTCATCGACCTCCTCAATGCAGAAGGAAACATCGACGCCAAACGATTCCCAAATTTCGCCGCCTTCTCCAATAACGCAACCTGGTATGCAAACGCGACCACCGTACACGACTACACACTCAAAGCCGTTCCAGCTATCCTCTCCGGAAATTACCCCGTTCCCGGTCCCGTAATACCCATTCGCCAAAACTACCCCGATACACTGTTCACCCTGCTCGAAAATCACTACGAAATTCACTCACTCGAAGCCATTACCAAGCTCGCCCACGACACTCGATACGGCAAATACCAGGTTCAGGGAACCAGAATTCTAGACCTCCTCCTCAAAGACATCTACGTCATGTACCTCCATGCCACCCTCCCCAAAAAACTCGCCACAGAAATCGAACCCATGGAAGACGGGCTCTGGGGCGGCTTCATGAAATACAAACGCAGCGAAGGCGAACGCGGACGCGTCAAACGCATGCACAACTGGTTCGTTCAACAAAACGACATCATGGTACACAACTCTAAAAGCCTACAAATACGCGAATACATCAGCGATATAGACAACTATCCCCCCAAAACTTTCCACCTCATGCACATTCTGATTCCACACGCCCCCTACATGTTCCTCCCCTCGGGAAGAACATACAACCACAGAGACTACGACTATTCCCGCAAAGTCGAAAACCCCGAAGATGTCATTCTATACGAAGAACACAGCAGACAAGCACACCTGCTCCAGGTAGGCTTCGCAGATACCGTTCTCGGCAATCTCATCGATAAACTAAAAACCTCCGGCCTATTCAACAACAGCATCATTGCCCTCGTTGCTGACCACGGCGTCAATTTTAAAATCGGACACAAAAACCGGACCCTCTCCCAAAACAACATCGGAAGCGTAGGATTCATACCGCTCTTCATCAGATTCCCAGGGCAACAGCAAGGCATCGTTGACCGAACCAACGTACAAACAATCGATATCACGCCAACGATCACCAATGCCCTTGACATGGAAGGCGGCCACGACATGGAGGGGCGTTCACTCATCGATCCAAACGCCCAGATCCCAAAACTAAAAAAACTCGTCAATCGAAAAGACTCAATCTTCAAATTCGACGAAGAAGAATACACCGCTATCCGAAAAAACGAACTCGATTACTATACGCAAACCTTCTCGCTTGACGATCCAGATGCCACGCTCTACCACCACGGACCCGGTCTCAAATGGATAGGCAAAACCCTCGAGCAACTCAAAGCAAAGTCCATCCCCGCCGCCTTCGATTGCCCAGGACTCGAAAATCTCAAATCCGTCGATCTCTCCGATGATTTCATCCCCGTACTCCTCAATGGTTCGATATCCACCGAAGACTCTTCACCGTTAGACCAGCGAACCGTCGTCGCCTGCGTAAATGGAATCGCACACGGCATCACACAACCCTTTCAGACCGAAGACGGACCCGCCTTCCAGCTTCTCCTCTCGGACCAGATCTTCCGAAACGGCAGCAACGATATCGAATTCTTCCTCATGCCCCTGCCATAACAATCACTCGCAAAGTGGATCTGCCGCCCCTGCCTCGCGAAATGCCTTCTCTCGCTCTACACACGTCGGACACGTCCCGCACGACCGCTCGCCCCCGCGATAACAACTCCACGTCTGACCAAAATCAACCCCAAGCTCCAATCCCCGCGTCACCAATTCATGCTTCTTGCTTCCAACAAAAGGCGCATGCACCGTTACACCTTCCCGTCGGTTCAATGCCAGTACACCATTGATCCGCTCCAAAAATTCCGCCGTACAATCCCAATAACCGTACTCGTCCTGCGCCTGTGCGCCATAAAAAACATCCCGAATCCCCTCTGCCTCAGCATACGCAGCCGCAATCGACAACAGCATCATATTTCGGTTCGGAACATAGGTCGGCGGCTGCGACAATTCAGATTCATCCAGCCCCTCCAGGTCAGGAACCGCTTCACCCCCCGTCACCAGACTCGTACCCGCAGACACGAGATCACCCACAAGCCCCAAATCGACGACCTTGAATACGTCAACCCCTACCAATTCTGCCTGCGCCCGCGCACAATCAAGCTCACGCACATGCCGCTGGCCATAATCGTAAGCAATCGCATGAACCCCGCTCCGTCCCTGTCCCTTCACAACCTCATGCAGCAGCACCGTCGAATCCATACCCCCGCTCAGCAACACCAGCGCAGATTGATCGTCCCGCATACTCGTTCCTTTCTATTCCGCAGCCCGTCGCAAACACTCTACCAGAAAAGATTCATCCAATGCCTCCGCACAATCCACGAAAACCACGACCGAGCCGAAACGGCCCGGGAATACCATTCACGATTGTTATATCTAACCTCGACTAGATTCGCTGGTCGAAAATCAAACCTACCACCTGTCTAAATCGACCTGCAATTCTCAACGCATCCTCTCCAGGAAGCTGTCGAATAACCTCGTTGTTCTTATTCACGACCTGCACGACAAACTGATTCGTCGCTTCATCGTGAAATACATGCGAGCCGCTTCGAATATTCTGATTGCTGTTCACTATCAAAGGACTCTCAGTGGCCTTCACCTGACTGCCCCGGTCGAACTCGACGACATCCACTTCAACACGCCGAATCACCGGGACTTTCCGGGATTCACCCTGTTCAGGCACTGCGGAAGACACAACGGGTGACGCAACAGCTGCGGGAGTACCCGCGCCATTTCGTATTGCGTTCACATCGATTACCTGCCTCCTTACGCTCGCGTTCTTTCACTGTCCAATACGCGCACCCCGAACCATTAACCC
>DTSJ01000189.1 GCA_012965445.1 Candidatus Hydrogenedentota bacterium | reverse complement strand
AGGTGAGGAAATTCAGACCCGGACGGGCCCTCAGAACAATCGCTTCGTGTTGTCGCAAGCGATACCGTGGAAGGGCAAACGGTCTCTTGCCGGGAAAATGGCCGCTGACCGTGCGGAAGGTCTCTGGTGGGCGGCCGCTGGACTCAAGCTGGACGTCATTCGCGACGTAAAGCAGGTTTATTACGAATACGCATATCTTGCTCAGGCGATTCGGATTGTCAAGGAGAACATCGCGTTGTTGTACAACCTTGAGCCGGTCGTTCAGGCGCGCGTACGCGGTGGTGCGAGCCAGGGGGATCTGCTTAGGCTGCAAGTCGAAATCGGCAAACTGGAAAATGAATCTGAGACGCTCGAGCGATTGCGCCCTGCGCTAAACGAACAGTTGAACGCGATAATGAATGACCCGACGTCGGAATCGAAACCGTGGCCGACGATTGCGCCGCCGGAGGGTCGCGTGTTCCGCAGGGCAGACTTGAAAGTCATCCTCGACAAGATGAATCCTGAACTGCGACGGATGGAGTGGCGACGCAAACAGACGGATCATCTCATAAGCCGCAGGAAACTGGAGAACAGACCGGATTTCACGGTGGGCCTTACGTATATTGAGACCGGAAGCGCGACTACAGCGATTAAGCCTTCGGACAGTGGTGACGATCCATTTGGAATCACCGTCGGGGTGTCCGTACCTATCTGGCGCAAAAAGACTGACGCAGGGGTTCGCCAGTCTCGCAGCCATGAGTCTGCAATGCACCGAAGTATTACGCAGAAACGGTACACACTACACGCTCAACTTGAACTACAGATCTATCAATTGGACGATGCTGCGCGCCAAATAGCACTTTATCAGGATAGTTTGATACCGCGTGCGCAGCAGGCCATGGAAATTACTCAAGTTGAATACCAATCCGACAATGCGGCGCTTCTGGATGTGATTGACAGTGAACGTGAACTGCTGTCGTTCGAGAAGTCCTACTGGCGGGCAGTAAGTAACTATGGAAAACGGTTGGCTGAACTGGAAGCTTTGTGTGGAGGAGATTTGTCATGAGTAAGCAACGATCAGTTACGTCATCGATCAAAGTCGTAATAGCTACGGCCGTACTCGCGGCGACATTCTATCTCGGCACCCAATGGGGCGGTACTCCCACTCCCAGCCTCCCCCGGCAATCGCTAGAGGAACACAGCGAGGAGACCGTCCACGAAACCACATGGACCTGCATAATGCATCTACAGATCAAACGCTTCGAACCCGGACTGTGTCCAGTCTGCGGTATGGATCTCGTGCCGATGGATGACTCGGCCGGAGACGGGGATATCGGTGATCGCCAGCTCGTTATGAATGAATGGGACAAGAAACTTGCGGCGATCGTAACAGCGCCCGTGGAGCGGAGATATGTTGACGCACAGGTTCGAATGGTGGGGAAACTGGAATATGACGAAACCAAAGTGAAGAGCATATCCTCCTGGGTCAACGGACGTATTGACCGAACATACGTGGATTATGTTGGAATTCAGGTGGAAAAAGGAGACCATCTGGTATCTCTGTATAGCCCCGATCTGGTCACGGGCCAGGAGGAACTTATTGAAGCGAAACGGCGGGTGGATCGAGGCGGAAAAGAGAAGAGCCAATTCCTGCGCGACAGCGATCTCCGCTCGTTGGATAGCGCGCGGGAGAAACTGCGCCTCTGGGGATTATCGGAGGAGCAGGTAAAGGAAATAGAAACGAGCGAGAAACCCGAAGACCATATTCTCATCAACTCGCCGCAAGCGGGTATCGTTATTCATAAAGCCCTTAATGAAGGGGAGTACGTTCAGACCGGCACGCACATCTATACGGTGGCTGATCTATCGAGCTTGTGGGTTAAGCTGGATGCCTATGAATCGGACTTGCAGTGGCTGCACTACGGACAGTCCGTCCAATTGGAAACGGAAGCTTATGCCGGCGAAATCTTCAATGGATTGATTGCTTTTATCGATCCTGTTGTAAACGATGCAACCCGAACGGTGAAGGTACGTGTAAATGTGGAAAACACTGAGCATCGATTGAAACCCGGTATGTTTGTTCGCGCGACCGTACATGCGAAGTTGGCGAAATCCGGCAAAGTCATGGATTCGAAGCTGGCCGGCAAGTGGATTGCCCCGATGCACCCGGAGATTATCCGAGATGAACCAGGTATCTGCCCGGTCTGCAATATGGACTTGGTGAAAGCAGAGACTCTGGGCTACGTAACTGCTGACTCAGATCAGGATGCGCCATTGGTGATTCCGGCCACGGCCGTACTGCGAACAGGCCGTCGCGCAGTCGTATACATAGAAGTCCCGAACACAGACCGCGCGATCTATGAAGGCCGGGAAATTACGCTGGGTGCTCGCGCGGGCGATTTCTATCTGGTTCAGAGCGGCCTGGTCGAAGGCGAACAAATCGTTGTGCAGGGGAATTTCAATATTGACAGCGCGTTGCAGATTATGGCAAAGCGGAGCATGATGAGTATGCCTGGAGACGATGGCTCCGATGCAACCGACCCAGCGCTGGCTTCGATTCGCGGGGAATTGACTACGGTATATGAAGCGTATCTTGATATACAGGCCCCGATGATGCGAGACGATCTCGCGGCGGCCAAAGCGGCCTTCGGACATCTGCCCATGCAGGTATCTTCGGTTGATATGACAGTGTTCACCGATCCGTCTCACATGTCCGCGTGGAGGAGTGTTGCCAATTCGCTAAAGAATGCAGGCGGAGTCGCAGAAGATGCGCAAGATCTGGATGCGCTACGTGTCGCATTCAATACCGCATCGGAAAGCGTACTCGAAATGGAGCGTCAGTTCGGTCACGCTGGAGACGTAGCCTACTACGAAGCATTCTGCCCTATGGCCTTTGACGATGGTGCATCCTGGCTGCAATCTGCCGCGGAAATTATGAACCCGTACATGGGAACAGCGATGCAGGGCTGCGGTGAAATCAAGAATACATTTCCCGCGCAGTTACAACAGATCTCGGCGACTCCGAACGCCCCAATCGGCCACAACCACTAGAAGGTGTAAGATACTTAATGAAATCTGACAACTCTATTGGCCTGTTTGAGGGTCTGCTTCGATTCTGCATCGATCACAAACTGGTAGTATTTCTACTTACGTTGTTCATCATCGTTTGGGGTGTACTCGTTGCCCCTTTTGACTGGAATATATCCTCATTGCCTCGCAGTCCGGTACCGGTAGATGCGATACCTGATATCGGTGAAAACCAACAAATTGTCTTCACAGAATGGATGGGACGATCACCGCAGGATGTCGAGGATCAGATCACTTATCCTCTAACCGTATCGCTACTGGGAATGCCGGGTGTCAAATCGATCCGCTCCTTTTCCTTCCTTGGATTTTCATCCATTTATGTGATTTTCAATGAAGATATTGATTTCTATTGGTCGCGGTCGCGTGTTTTGGAGAAACTTAACAGTCTGCCGTCGGGG
>DTSJ01000188.1 GCA_012965445.1 Candidatus Hydrogenedentota bacterium | reverse complement strand
AGCTGGGGTCGGGCACGTTGTCAAAGATGAGCAGCCACCCTTGGTGTTGTTCGAGACGCCTCTTGATTCTGTCGATGGAAAAGAAGCGATTGTCGTCCTTTTGGTCGACCATGTCCAGCGCTTTGCCAAGTTGAGTGAATTCGATACACATCGAAGACAGGTGCTCCGCATCCATCCACCATACAACCTGATAATCGCTTGCGTGAGTGTAGGCATACTCCAATGCAAGCGTGGAGAGTCCGATTCCCGGCATTTCGGCTTGCGGCGGGGCAAGAATGCAGATGTGATCGTCGAGCAGAGATTGATGCAGGTCTTCGAGCGTATCAGAACGGTTGGTAAACTCACGACATCGCGGCGCGCGGATGTTCCAGACTGGCGGCAGGCTGTCGCTATGTTGATCTGATTGAGGCATACGATTTTATTTTACTCGTGACTATCTGTAAAGACTATTTATAATAACGGTTTCCGATCACACTTTTCGAATATGAGAATATAATGAAAATCGAGCATTGTTGATTTTGGTCAAGGGATGAACTAGTATGAAGTCAGGGATTGTCAAAGCATTTGTGGAGAAGCTGGAATGAAGTGCCCGAACCATATCACGCGCAATGTAGCGGGGTACTGTTCGGTGTGCGGTTCGTTTGTCTGTGAGGAGTGCTTGTCACAGTATGAGGGGAGTGCTTATTGCCCAAAGCACTTCAAGCCTATCGCGGCTAAGATGAAGCGTGATGGCAATTCGTATGGGTCTAAGGCGCAAGGGACCTGCCGGAGCCTGAATCTGCGGAGTACCGGTTTCTATCTTGAGCTGGAGGATGATACAGGTATCTCTCTGGAAGAATCGCTGAGGATCCAGTTCGATGATGTGAAGTACGTGGCGAACGTGAAGAGTTACACGGGGCAGTATGACAAGCAACAACGGTTTCAGGAGTACACGCCTGGAGGTTCTCATATTGTGGTTCGGCTTCGGGATGGGGAGGTCGTTGAGGGGACGACGATGCAGGCTTATGTGCCTGATCACCCGCGGTTCTACTTGATACCTCAGGATATTCACTCGAACAACATCAATTTACTGATCGAACGGAACGGGATTGATCGAGTGTTCGAGCCCCGGGACTATTTGGAGGAGGTCAAGCGGGAGAAGGAGGAGCGGAGGGCCCAGAAGGAGGCCGCTGCGCGGGCTACCCGCGGCGGAGGAGACGCGGACGAGACGCGAGAGGACAGGTCTGAGTTGAGCCAGGAGGAGTCTATGGGAGACTTCTATTTTGGAACGCATAATTATCCGGGCGCGGTTGAACAGTATCGACTGGCCTATCAGGCGAACTCTCGATCACCTCGACTGAAGAAGAAGGTTGTGGTTGCTTTGATTAATATCGGTATTCAGTATATCAAGACGCGTGAGTATCCCAAGTCGCTTGAGTACATGGATCAGGCGCTGGCCGTGGATCCGGAAAATCCTCACGCGAAAAAGAAGGCGAAGCAGCTGAAGAAAATTATTGAGAAGACGGAACGGCGTATGCGCGAATATTATGAGCAGAAAACGACGGAGCCCGGGGGCGGTTTATAGTTTTTTGAGGGCATCCAGATCGCCTACGCGGACGTAGGATTTTTCGGGCAGCGGAGGGGTGTCAGCGGGCGATTCCGGGAGTGATTCGGGCAGGTTGAGCGTGATTGTCTGTCCATCGACCATGCTGCAGGAATTCGCGTTGCACGCCTGGGCAGAGACGGTGACTGACGCCGTCGGGCCGTCGATTGAGTCAACCTTGATAGCAAACAGCGCCGTGTTCTCGAATCCCCATGTGTACCATTTTATGTCGGTCATGCTAAGATCTTTCGGTTTGGTCTGGTACCAGGAACCGATGGTTTCGATTCCGCCTGAGACTTTGATTTCGGTGGGGAGTTCGGTTTCGGGTTTTTCTTTCCCGGTTTTCTTTTTGGCTCGCTCAATGTTGTCCATTGAGTAGGTGTGCCAGCCTTCACCGTGTTTGACTTCTACAACGAGGTAGCCGGAATCGAGTTTTGCGCGGTAGGCGACAACAGTGCCTTCTCTGCGCCGGATGATGGAGATGGGATCGGACCAGTCTGCGGCGAACGCGGGGGCGATATCGAGGGTGCAAATAGCAACGAGGACGGCAGCAATCAGGACGGGACGATAGTAGTTGTTCATCGCAGAGCCTTTCTGTAACTTTGCTGATGGCTGGTCATTTTCATTTCGGCGCGTTCTCCGTCGCGAATGTATCCGATGTTCATGTTGTCGCCGACCCTTTTGCGGAGCTGAATATGCCGCTCGACATAGCGTGTATCAGGGTCGATCTGATTTCCGTCGATGTCGTATATGATATCACCTTCTTCGAGTTTGTGGAGCATGTATACCTGGGCAGCAGGATCGACTTCGACGATTAGACTGGCGAATCCCTCGACTGGGAGGCCGAGATCGGATTTTTCTGTGTCGGAGAGCGGCTCTGACCAGAAGAAGACGAGCGGTTCCAGGCTCCAGTAACGGAAGTAGGTATCGGTCCACCACCATTCCCGGGGGAGGTCGACATTCAGGGTGTGGTGTTCGCCGCTGCGTTCGACTTGAAGGGATATGGATTTGGCTTGCCGGTCGGTCTTGTCGTAGAAGTACTGCAAGTCTCCGAAGGTGAGTACGGGGGTTCCGTCGATTGCGGTGATGGTGTCTCCGTCGCGCATTCCGGCATCGTGAACTGCACCAGTTGCTTTCTTGACGACGAGGCCCTGCGGTACGTCTAGTTGGATTCCGATGTTTTTGATATCGGGGGAGACGAACAGGTCGCGAATGGGGTCGAGATTGCCGGCCTCGAAGCGCTGCTGGGTCTGGTAGTCCGCAATGAGGTGACATTCGACGCAGCGCTTGCGTTCAGTGACTTCTTCGTTGAGGACCATGATGTCTTTGGGTTGATAGGATTTCGGTCTCGGCGGTGCGGGGAGTTTTCCGAGCTTGTATTTTTCGTGCTGCTCAAGTCCCTGCGCCAAAGCTTTCTGGAGACTCTGTAGATTGAGATACGATTCGGGGGACTCTTCGTCGCGTCCGCCGTAGCGCAGATAGATCTGTTCCTCGGCGTTGACGATGAAGTAGTAGACCGCGTTGTGGCGGTCATAGTCGTAGAGTCCAATGTCGATCCCGTTCATCTGCGTGATTCGGGCCGTGACATACTGGCTCATCAACTTTCCCATTTCAGAATTTTTATTGGTCTGCACAACCTGTGCATCAAACATCCGGCAGGCCATTCACGGCACACACCGAAACTCGAGAAGGAGGGGTTTTCCTGTCGCCCTGACCTCGCGCATCGCGTCGTCATAATTCTCGATCCAGCGGAAATAGAGGTCGTCATCCGATGAATAGGCCGTAAATGCCGGCGCGATGCAGAGGCTAAGTGCAAATATGGGTCTTAAAAATCGGGTCATTACTGCTTCTTTTCCAAATAATTCCGAGTCAACTAGCTGATAA
>DTSJ01000187.1 GCA_012965445.1 Candidatus Hydrogenedentota bacterium | reverse complement strand
ATGATTATTTGCGAAGCACAGTTTCTTAACACAGCCACTCATTAACTGATGCCTTAACAATAGTTCTGCGAGAAGGGTTTCAGAGGCTGCTACTCTTCCATTGAATGAGTAGTGTCGTGATATAATGAGTTTTTTGTACGGATAGAGATTTTCTAGATATGGCTCGAGTTTTCAGTACATTTGCCGGATTTATGTTCTTCGTCTTAGAAACTTCCGCTGCACCTCCCACGTTTCACGAAGATATCCTCCCTATTTTTCAACGCAGTTGCCAGACGTGCCATCGTCCCGATTCCGTCGCGCCGATGTCCCTAACGACTTACAAAGAGGTTCGTCCGTGGGCAAAATCAATCCTCCTGAAAGTTTTGGACAGGTCGATGCCCCCCTTTGGCGCAGAGGCGCCAAAAGGATTCTACCTGTATGATACGCGACTGTCTCAGGAGGAGATTGATCTGATTGTTGAATGGATCGGAAACAAATGTCCGCAAGGGAAGTTCGGTGTAAAGACCAAAGAACCGGATTTGCCAAAGAGCCAGTGGGATCTCGGCGAACCCGATATCGTTACGCATATACTGAAAAACGTGAACTTGACCAACGATAACGCGAATGTGTGGCGATTCGTTTTCTTCGATTACGTTTTTGAACGGGATACCTGGATCGAAGCCGTCCAAGTTTTGCCGGATGCTGGGTCGGCGATTCATCATCTGAATACCTTCTATATGGATCCGGGGTTCCAGGTGCCGGAGGAACTCGAGATTCTCGGGAACGCACATCCCAAACAATCGAATGGACTGTCGCTCTGGACAGCCGGGCGTCCCCCGCTGCGATGCCCCGATGAGACAGCAATGTTGATTCCTGCCGGCGCACGTATCGGCGCGAATGTGCATTTCGCTCCGACAGCCGATTCGTCTGAGGAAGGACTTTCGATAGCAATCTACCTGAAGAACGGAACAGTGAATTCACGGTTTCGCAGATATGCAATCAACGCGCCATACGATACCATCAGGATCCCCCCAGGCGAATCAGAACACACGGTAACAAGAACGATGGCGCTGAGTCGTAAGGATCTTCTGGTTCACGATTTTACTGGACACATGCACTACCGTGGAAAATCGCTTCATGTTGAATTCGAAACACCGACGGGCGAGAAATCAGTTCCGTTTAGTATTCCGCGTTTCGATTTCTATTGGCAGCAAACATACGAACTTTCGAAGTCGCTACTGGTGCAGGGAGGAACGAAAGCAACGATGACGGGCGTATTCGACAATAGTTCGAGCAACGACGCGAATCCAGATTCCGGGAGGTGGGTAGAAGGAGGAGTTCGCTCTGTTGATGAAATGCTGCAGGTCTATCTGAACTGCACCGATCCCGCTGAGCATTTGGGTCTGACTGTGAAGAACGGATTGGTGATAGAACAGTAAATACGCCAGCTTGCCGGGCGATTCGGTACCCGTTGCCTGACCGAATTTCTAAATCCGCCTATGGTTTTGCACTCTGGTCGGTATGTTCGCGTAAGGTCAAAAAACTCATGTGCCTCGCAATTAATCATCCGCACCGGTATCATTGAAGTTTCGCGATGCAGTCAAAAGCACGATATGCCATGGATGTAGAACAAAATTCATAGAAACTCCGAGAGTCCAAACACACAAAAGGAGCAATCATCCCTGATTTCCTGCGTGTTTTCAGGGATGATTGCTCCTTGATATCAGTGCGGATGATTATTTGCGAAGCACAACCCCCGTCGCGATCTGGACTCGAGAACTTTTCTTTGGCCGAGACCCTACTTCATCCTAAAGACTTCACAAACCGAGATCTCAACGTTATACTGACTTAACAAGCGGAATATAGACGCGACGGAGCACTTTTTGCAAGAGGTGACTAATTTGTGTGGCGCAAGTCAATTTAAACACGTCAAAATGAGTGCGCACGTATTTTGTGCGTTTTTCTTCCTGTCTCATATTTGTACCTCGAATTGCTTTGCGACGCAACTACATAGAGCCAATGATTGGCTCTATGTCATCGACAATTTGACTTCGACAGTACTTGAGGAAATTCGCGTGAGTTCCTTCGATATCGTCGTCATAGACTACGAATCCGATCAAGGGGAGCTTACTTCACAACAGGTGTCGACCATCAAGGATTCCGGAAAAGTTGTTTTAGCCTATATGTCTATTGGGGAAGCGGAAGACTATAGATTTTATTGGGATAGCACGTGGGTTGATGGCGGGATTTCTGATCCTGATAGACCTGTATGGCTTGGACCCACCAATCCCGAGTTTCAAGGGAATTATAAAGTCCGATATTGGGATGCGAGTTGGCAATCGAAAATACTAGGCACGACTTCGGGTGATAATAGGTCTTATCTGGACCGCATCATCGATCAAGGATTCGATGGTGTATACCTCGATATCATTGATGCATTTGAATACTGGAGCGACGATCAATCTGAAGTAACGCGGGCGCAGGCACGGTCAGAGATGATGAACTTCGTGCAGCTAATCGCTACCTACGCACGCACAACTCGAGGACAAATAGGATTTCATGTAATACCGCAAAATGGTGCCTCGATCATTCTTGATGACAACGATCAATTTGATGGCGAAGGGCAGACCTATGTCAGTGAAGTAGATGGTATCGGGGTAGAGGACGTCTTTTATGACGAAACCTTCAGAGGTCCCGGCCAACTCGGTGAAGAGTTAGAGTATCGAAAACAGGTGTTGCAGAAATACCTGGATGCGAGCAAGTTCGTGATTGCTGTCGATTACGTTTGGAATGAATCATCACCAATGAGTGCTTCGAACATTGCACGGTACAATGATTTCCAGGAACTGTGTATAGCGGAGAATTATCTACCTTACGCTGCTGTATCAGACCGTGACTTGAATGAACTAAATACGTTGGTAGCAGACGATGAACTCGACTTCAATCAGCCGAAGACGAATTCTCCTCTTTACGTTGACTCAACTTCCACAGTTGTTGAAACAGGGTCGATCACCCATCCCTTCACAACTGTTGGATCTGCCCTTTCACGTTGTGCTGAAAGCGGCACAATCAATATTCTGCCAGGTTCTTATTGCGAAATCTTCACACATAATACGGCTGTGATCTTAACCGCGATATCCCAGACAGCAATCATTGGTTGTGAAGACGCTTCGATGGATGACTTAGGCATACATGGAGATTCCGGATATCAATCACGAGTAACAGCAATAGTAGCCAAATGATTGAGGCTGAATCGGATGATGAGGGTGTTTTTATTATAGCCGGGCGTGATTTAGCATGATGATGACCATAGCTTGTGGCGAAAATAGCACGAGTGAACTTGAAAAGCGATAGATTTTTGTTGGAATGTCGTGAGTCGCAACGCGCGTAGGGCCAAAAAAATCAGCCGAACTCTTTGTACCCTGTAAATAAAGGGTATATACATTTGTGAGCCGGAAATCTCGGCCTCTTGATTTCCTGCGTTTAA
>DTSJ01000186.1 GCA_012965445.1 Candidatus Hydrogenedentota bacterium | reverse complement strand
TAAAACTAAACTTCTGGAACACAGCTTTACGTGCAGAGATCAAGGCAACGAAACCATTGATACGTACTTCTGAATTCTTGTGGCAGGAGGGGCATACGGCCCACGCGAATGAGGAGGAGGCTCTTGAGGAGGCGGACAGGATGGTGCATGTGTATCAGACATTCGCCGAGACGTATATGGCGATGCCGGTGATTGTAGGTAGGAAGACCGAGCAGGAAAAATTTGCGGGCGCGGTCCATACTTTGTCTATCGAAGGAATGATGCAGGACGGCAAGGCGTTACAGGCGGGTACGTCGCATTACCTGGGCCAGAATTTCGCGAAGGCATTTGATGTTCAGTTTCAAGATGTGGATAAGGAACGGAAATATGTTTACGCGACGAGCTGGGGCGTGTCGACGCGATTGATCGGCGCGATGGTCATGTCCCACAGCGACGATGCTGGCCTGGTGATTCCACCGCGGCTGGCACCGCTCCCGGTCGTAATCGTACCCATCTGGCGCAGTGACGATGAAATGGAAACGGTACTGGCCAAAGCACACGAGTTTACGTCGGACTGGGACATGCTGTTCTTCAAGATTGATGATCGCGACAACATAAAGCCTGGACGCAAGTTCAATGAGTGGGAATTAAAGGGCATTCCTATTCGCATCGAGATTGGCCCGCGCGATTGTGAGAACGACGAAGTGGTGGTTGTGCGACGCGACACGGGCGAGAAGGTAACGATGCCGACGGAAGGGCTTCTGCAGAAGCTTGAGGCATTGTTGGAAACGATGCAGGAGGACCTGCTCGCAAATGCCCAAAAACGTATGGAAGAGAATACGCATATCGCGGATGACTTCAAGGAATACAAGAAAGCGGTGAAGACTGGCGGCTTTTACAAGATTCACTGGTGCGGAAGCAACGAATGCGAAGACTATATCCAGGAACGCAGCAAATCAACCATTCGCTGCATCCCCTTCGATGCTGAACCAGAAGAGGGCGAGTGCATCGTATGTCAAAAGTCGTCTGCACAGCGCGTGATCGCCGCTCAATCTTATTAGATTCGATATTCCGTTGGTATGCATGTACACTTGGAGAGTTACACGATATTCGTGTGAAGGAATAGATTTATGAGTGACCAGATTTGGGATACGATACGGGACGAAGCGAAGGAACAGGCCGAACTTGAGCCGATGCTGGCTGGTTTTCTTTACGCGACGATCCTGAATCACGGTTCGCTGGAGGACGCTCTCAGTTTTCTATTGTCGAGCAAGCTGGAAAGTTCGACTTTGCCGTCGGCGAGTGTGCGAGACCTGATTGATGAAGCGTACAAGAACGACCCGGATATCGGTGAGGCGATTCGCGAGGATATTTCCGCAGTCTGCCAGCGCGATCCCGCGTGCCAGGGGTTCAACAGCATATTGCTTTACTACAAGGGCTACCACGCACTTCAGGCGTATCGCGCGGGACATTATTTCTGGAAACAGAACCGCAAATCGCTTGCTTCGTATTTCCAGAGTCGAATTTCCGAAGTCTTTGGCGTCGATATCCATCCAGCAGCACGCATCGGCAAGGGGATTCTCATCGACCATGCAACAAGCGTGGTGATCGGTGAGACGGCTGTCGTTGAAGATTATGTTTCGATGTTGCATGAAGTGACGCTCGGAGGGACCGGCAAGGAAACGGGAGATCGCCATCCGAAAGTGCGCCACGGTGTTTTGATTTCTGCGGGAGCGAAAATTTTGGGCAATGTCGAAATCGGTGAAAATGCGAAGGTCGGTGCCGGAGCTGTTGTGCTGGAGGATGTTCCTCCGCATACAACTGTCGTGGGGGTACCCGCGAAAGTAATCGGTACGCCAAGGGCTGAGAGTCCGGCTCTTGAGATGAATCATTCGCTGGATGATGCTGGGCTGTAACTTTTTCAGCATCGAATTCCTTCCTAAAACTGGAAGTAGATGAAGGGCTTCGTGTGCTCGGGTACCAAGAGGAGCGACAGGACAATCGCTACGCCGAGCCCAGCTGCGTAGGCCCAGTCGGGTATCATCCGGGACTTTTCTGGTAAATCGATTTTCCTTGCAAGCGCGTGGGCGATGATGAGGGGTATGAACCACAGTATGATCTGTGTGTTGAGCGCTTCGGAGCCAGGGGATTGGAAGGTGACGTAGGTAGGCTTTTGCCATTTCGAGTGCAACGGGGAGGGTGGTGCAGCGGAAGAAAATCCATGTCAGGCAGACCCAGTAAAACGTCGCGACCATTCCGAGGGATTTTCCGATTGCTGCTGGAATTTTAAGGCGTTCGGTGGTGGAACGGTGCAGGGCGAGGGCGATGCCGTGGAGTGCTCCCCAAATGACGAAATTCCAGGCGGCACCGTGTCAGAGTCCTCCGAGGAGCATGGTTTGTATGATTTGTACGTGAGGTGGAGGTTGGATAAAAGATACATGAATCTGGGCTGGGTGTTGCAGGGGTTGATAAAAAACAACGGGAATCTGACAGGATAATCAGGTCGGGCGAAATTGCTGATTGGAGGTGGGTTGGCGGGTGCATACTATTGGAAATGAATATGGAGTGTAGTATATTGTGGTAAGGACGGTTGTAGGGAGTGGGTACTACTCATGCAATATTCACAAAGCAGTCGGCGAGCATTGTATCGGAGTTTGGACCGGGATTTGTTTTAGCGTGGTCCGGAGAAGTAGGCTTGGTTAGCGCATTACGGATTGATGCTGATCGGGATTATCTGACTACTTGGAAATATTACGATGAACGGAATCGCGAGAGTGTTCTTGTCGGCGTGGATTTTCCTTTGCATATCTCCGTTGGCTTCGGCGGATCTTGAGGAGGCTTGGGAGGCTTGGGGAGATGGAGATATCGAGCCGGTGTGGGGGCTTGTGGAGGAGGCTGGCGGCTCTGGGGGGGAAGAGGATGGGTGGAGGCATCTTCGATTTTTTGTGAGTTGTGTTTCGGGGCGGTATGAGGATGCGCTTGGGGTGTATGATTCGATTTCGTCTGATTATTCGAGACTTGGGGAACTGGACGGGGCGTATGTGGATGCGTGTGGTCATCTGGGAAGACTTGACGATGCGGCGGCTTTTGCGAAGAGGCGTGGTATGGCGGATTCTACTGTTGCCTTTCTTGAACTTCAAGCGGCAGCGCCGCTGCGTGTGACGCTGGAGGGGGTTATTGTTATACCTTTTGCTGATCATCCGCTGACGCGCTATTTTCCGGGGTTTGATGCTGAGTTGAACGGGGAATCGGTTGTTGCGCATGTAGATACGGGCGGGACGTTTCTGATTATGGGGCCTGAGCGTGCGGAAATTTTGGGGATTGAAACGGTTTCGGCCGGGAAGGGGTTTCATGGCTCGAACAGTGTGGATATGCGGGTGGGTATTTCTGAATCGTTTCGGCTGGGAGATGCGTTGCTTGAGAATGTTCCGGTGGCGACGCTTGCATCGTTGACAGGGACGCAGGATTTCGTGATATTCGGGACGAATTTGCTTG
>DTSJ01000185.1 GCA_012965445.1 Candidatus Hydrogenedentota bacterium | reverse complement strand
CGACATACCGGAACTCTCCTTCAAAAAAATCTGTTAGGGTGGCGTGAAAGGCGCGCCCGAAGTCAACGGCGCACACGCGAAAAGACGACTCAGAGCGACACACTATACTAAAAAGTGGGCATTTCCCGCAACAAACAGCTCACCCACACAAAAACCTTTGACCTTTCGCGAAAATTATGTATACTCCGCACAGAAAGTTATTCGGGGGAATATCCACAACGTGTCCAGCTCCATATCCACGGCCATGAGGATCGCTTAAATGCGCGAGACCCTTCTCCATGCGAATGAATCCGGCGACGAGATCGACATTGATCAGGTCGCGCAAAAGGGCCGTTCATGCGCAAAAACGATCCACGCCGGACTCAGTGGCGCTTTCCAGCGCTGGGAAATGCAGACGCTTGTCATGGATAAGCAGTTCGAGAAACTAGAAGAAGCTTTCGAACTGCTTAAGCGGCATGATCCGCTAACCGCAGACCCTCCTAGAAAGCTGACAGACCCCCCCGTTGGGATGCGCAAAGACTCATTTACGGCCGAAGAACACCGCGACTTTCTCGGTCGCGTTCTAGGCACGGATGGCGACGATTCACAAGCCGATTCTTGAGAACATCCCGGCCATCGTAGTACACTTCTCATCGCTCAATACACACAAGCGCCAATAGCTCAGCTGGATAGAGCAACTGCCTTCTAAGCAGTAGGTCGGGGGTTCAAGTCCCTCTTGGCGCGCCACTTATAAGACATTCAGAACGCGAAAGTTACATAGTTAAGTTGCTGTTACGTCTAATTCATCGACGCTTCCATCGCAAGAAGACGCTGCTCGATTGAAGCGAACTGCACATCGTGCTTTGCCAACTCAGCTTTCAGCCTGTCAATCTCGGTCTGCTTCTGAGCCAGTTCCCCGCGTGTATCTTCCAAGTTCGCTTCTAACTTCAGATTCAATCCCTGAATCGCAGCCAGTGCAACGCCGTCCGCGTCCGTAGACGTGATACGCCCTACGAAATCACCTACGCCAAACGCTGCACGGAAGTCTTCGGCCATCGGCCCGATATGACGGATAGAATCTTCCTGTGCTTTGTAGTTCCACTCTTCAACCGGCATCGAAGCGACTTTCTCCAAGACGGCAATCACGTCTACCGGCGTAAAGTTCTCTTTCGCAGCCCGTGCGCTTACAGATGACCATGAACCGGCGCCTGAACCCATCGTCACTCCCGCAGTTAGGCCGCTATTTGTATAGAGTCTGAAGCCACCGCTCGCACGGACGGCAAACTCGTTAACGGCTGCTGAATTAAAATCAGCAAAAGTTGAATCAGCAAACATGAACGTACCGTCATGGGCAGCATCTATCTTGGCGCGATAACCTGCCGCAAAACTGAAATCCCCTGCAGCCGTGTTGCGGTACCCGCCGGCGACCGTGGCGTAGACACCGCTGGCCTCGTTGCTAAACCCGCCCCCGATAGACCGATTACAACAAAAGTCATCCCAAGGATAAAGACGTTCTACAGCCAGTAGCCAGTATGGGAGATCTATCATCATAAGTCAACCAGAACTCCCCCAAAAGGCCCAAAAAACGCCCCGTTTATCTACTTTTAAACACGCAAAATCAGGTTGACCTCTCTCAGAAACAAGATTATGCGAGCGCAGCACGAATCGATTCGCACGACACTTGCTTTCAAAAATTCTTTGTCATATAGTGTGTTCACTGCAAGGAACTGCGTCGATTCGCTCATGCGGAGCGCCATCAAAGCAATAGACCCAAGGGGAAAGTCCCTTTTGGCACGCCATATCAGAATTCACACTCACAGGGAAATTAGATGAACAAACAACTTCTCATACTAGCACTTCTCGCTACATTTGTCATCTCTGCGACTGCCTATGCGCAGCGTAAAGAACAAGACAGCGACATCAATTACGACGAAGCCCGTATTCCCCACTACGATCTCCCCGAACTTCTGGTCACCCCTGACGGGAGAACCATCACGACCGCGGACGAATGGATGAACATCCGTCGTCCTCAGATTCTCTCTCTATTCAGCAACCTCATCTACGGCAAGACACCCACGCCCGAAAGCCCCATCAAAGTCGAGTTCGAATTAGTCAAAGTAGACAAGGAATTCATGAAAGGACGCGCGACCCGAAAAGACATCGCGATCCGGTTTTCCAATGACAAAGGCAAGGCGGAAATGCTGGTCATTGCCTACGTACCGAACGACGCGGAGGGCCCGGTTCCGGCCATCATGAAACATTCGTTCAACAATACCCACGGCAAAGATTTCGATGCCCATGCGAGTAGAGACGGCTTCCTTCGCAATCGCTGGCCTCTCGGCGACATGCTCGATCGCGGATTCGGATTCATCGCGGTGTACCAGAACGATCTCGTCAGCCACAACGAAGTTGACTTTAATCGCGGGATCGCTCCCCTCTTCTATCGAACTGGCCAGAGTTTTCCGAAAGCGCATGAATGGGGTTGCCTCTCCATCGTCGCTTGGGGCGCTATGCGCGCGATGGACTATCTCGAAACGGACGATGATTTCGACCATACGCGCATCGCCATCATGGGGCACTCCAAAATGGGCAAGGCAACCCTCTGGACAGCCGCCCAGGACGAACGCTTTGCGCTCGCCATTTCAGCCCAGTCCGGATGCGCTGGCGCGGCACTCTGGCGCAGGAAGTCCGGCGAGACCCTCGAAAAAATGGTCACCCGCTTCCCCTACTGGCTCTCCCGCAATGCATGGAAATTCGTGAACCAGGAAGACGACCTCCCCGTCGACCAACACATGCTTCTCGCCGCCATCGCCCCTCGCCCTGTTTACATCCACTCCGCCACAGGTGACACCTGGGCCGATTCACGCGGTGAATACCTCTCCGCCTACCACGCCAGTCCTGTATACGAACTCCTCGGCAAGAAAGGCCTCGAATCCGAGGCATCACCTAGAGTCGGCAAAGCAATAATCAAAAGCGACATCGGCTACCACGTCCGCGAAGGCGGCCACTCCATCGAATCCTACGACTGGGAACAGTTCCTGAACTTCTGCGAGTATCATTTGAAGAAGTAGTTTGGTAACCCTTGCTTATTTTTCCGTCCGTGCTATACCAATTAGGTGATGACAATACGGAGGTGTTCGATGGAACCTAGAGAATTGCTTGAAGAAAAAGTTCTCGCGCTTCCCGACTTCGACCGAGCGATTTTGCTTGAAAAATTGGTGGACAGCCTTCGTTCTGATGAAGAGAAGAGGATACAGTCCTGCTCGCAACGCATTGCTTCAGAGTATCGATTGCATCGCGCGTAAATTCGGGAAGCGCGTCGGTTTTCCTGGAACTCACCTCCAACATCAACATGCCTTCATAGCCCCTCGGAAACTCCCTTAGCATTTTCGCATAGTCAATACAGCCCCGCCTCGGCAGCCAATGCCTGTCCAGAATCCCGTCGGTGTCGGCGAAGTGGGTCGAGATTAGGCGGGATCCGTGGTCGCGGAGGAGTCTTCCGGG
>DTSJ01000184.1 GCA_012965445.1 Candidatus Hydrogenedentota bacterium | reverse complement strand
GACGGTCGAGGGGGTTGCATTGGCAGGGGGCGTGACGCGCTCGGACAGGACATCCAATCGAAGAATCTTTAGCAATTTCAGGTATTCCGGGTTTGGCCAGATTACAGTTCCATCTTCGGAAAAGATTCGTTCATAATTTTTTTTCAGCTCCGAACGAGGCGCATTTAGTTGTCCGAGTTTTTCCTTCTGCGATGATTCCAGTTCGGATATATGGGCTTCTTTCTCTGTTGTTTCGACCAAGGGATCCAACTTTTTCTTGCCTCTCTGTGCGAGAAAAACGCTTCTCTTCTCAAGCCGGGAGATATCGAAATTGAACAAGGGATTGGGTCGGGTTCGGGTCAGTTTTGCAAGTTGGTCGATAGCCGGAGCGGATTTTCTATCGACTGCATCGTAGAGATCTTTCACTGCACCGGGGTCTCCGTTGGATGCGATAATTTCGCTACGAATGGTCTCGGGGGTGCTGGTGAGGATCCACCGCTCCATAAGGGAAATATGGTTGTTATTAAGCGGCGGCTCGTCTTTGGGCATCTGCGGCTGTCGTTTGCCTCGGACATAGTCGATGAGCGGACTCGCGTCTGGATTTCCGAAAACAATCGGGGGACCGTCTTTTTCTCCGCCCGCGAGAATTCCGTCCAAAGTTGACAGGTCCAGTTCACCCTTTCGTTCTTTGGAGGAATGGCATCCGTAGCAGTATTCCTGAAGAATGGGTTGAATATTGGCGGCGTAAGTAACGGGTTCCAGTTCTTCCGCGATGGTGTCCACGGTATTGGTCGATTTGACCGGGATGCTCTGGGCGGGCTTGCTTTGAGCCAATTGATGCACTTCCACGTACAGCGGCGGGGTTCCGAGGCCGTGCTCGTATACGAGCTTCCCTCCCTGGTGTCCGACCTGGATGACGATAGCGAGTGTGACGGCAGCACCGACGGCTGCAACGAGGGTCGAGGAGAGAGCGATTTTCTTTACGGGAGTGAGACTGATGACCAGAAACAGGGTTGTTACAAATGCGCCGATCCATACTTTCCGGGCGAGCGATTCGTGGCTATTGATGTCATCCCAGATGTATTCGGGAAGGGTGCTGGGAAGCAGTGTATGTACGTTTTCTCCGGAGTTGACGGCCAGGGTTGCTGCGAGGAGGAGTGTCAGGTAGCTTGCGATAGCGGTGACGCGTACGGCCCGTTCGTGTTTCCAGGGGATGATGGCGAGCAGTGCGAGAGGAAAGCCCAGGATCGCCAGCGCCAGAGGCAAATGGATCGCGGCTGCATGAAGCATTTCCGGATGGTTCTGTAAATCGGTGAGGGGCGCAAAGATATCGTTAAGCCAAGAGGGCATCGATAGGCCTTCCTTTCCCCAGGTTGGTTACATGAATCGGTCGCCCTTCGGATTTGTAGTAGACATCGGGGGCAATACCCAGAGTCTTGTAAATAGTTGCGTGGAGGTCATCAATTGACTCGCGGTTCTCGATCGGGAACATGGGGTGCCTGTCAGCTGTTTTTCCGTGGAGGTACCCTCGTTTGAATCCGCCGCCGAAGAAGAGCACGTTGTTGCTAAGGGGGAAGTGTCCGTGCATACCGTACATGTCTTCGGCTTCGATAGGGATGTTGTGTCCGTCTGTATACTCGTTGAAGATTCCCCCGACCTGGCCGCTGTTACTTGTGGCAAAGGCGATATTGTCTGAGGCGTTTCTCCTTTTTGCGAGAGATCTCCCGAACTCCGTCATAACGACGACTAGAGTTCGTTCGAGCATGCCTCTGTCATCCAGATCGCGAATCAGATTCGCGATGGGTCTATCGATATGCGGCTTCAACAACATGTTTGTACTGGCACCGTGGCTGTGCGTATCGAACAGGGAAAAGGTTTTGAAGGGATACTCTACTTGTACGAAGCGTGCGCCGCGTTCGACGAGACGGCGCGCGAGCAGACAACTTTCTCCGAATCGGTGGTCGACTTTATATCGTTCGAGGGTTTCGGATGTTTCTTCCTGCCTGTACTTGAAAACTTCTTTGACTGATGAGTCCATCATGTTGCGGGCGCGATTAATGGTGGCCAAGTATTCGTCGACTTTGTTCGAATCGCGGAGTTCTTTTTGGGACATACCGCTAATGGTTTGCAGATAGGCCTGACGTCGATCGAGTCGGTCGGGTTTCATGCTGGCGACGGCGTTTAGTGTGCTGATGCCGGTAGAGGGTTCTTTCACGAGCAGCGGGGCATGCTGGACTCCGTAGAACCCCGGGCCGTGAAGCGAGTTAATGAACCTGCGATTTTCCGGGCCTTCGGTATCGATGCTAAGAATTTCGCGACCAATCACGACGAATGGCGGCATGTTGGTATCACGAGGTCCGAGGATTCGCGAAATTTTTGCGCCGATCCCGGGGGCCTTAAACCCTGTCGGAAACGGATAGCCGGTAATGATGTGGTATTGGGCTCGATTGTGGTCGAATCCGAATTCGTGATCGTTGTACAGCGAACGAAGCAGGGTGCCCTTTTCCATAACAGACGCGATGTTTTCCAAGCCTTTTCCGAAGGATATGTCATCCACTGCAGTAGGAATTGAAGGGCAAGGAGACAGGAGGTCGCTTCCTTTCATGCCTTTTTCGAAGGGCGTAAAGGGCTTCGGATCCCAATACTCGACTTGCGACAAACCGCCCGGAATCCAAATCAGAATCATCGCATCGGCTGTGGGGGGGAGAGTCCCGTGCGGAATTTCGCCTTCTGCCTGTTCCTGAGCATTTGCACCAGAGGGCCAGTTTGCTGCTGCGGTCGCGGCTAGTGAGGCTTTAAGAAAATCGCGCCGACCGATTCTAAAGCTCATAATACATCTCCACCGAATTGGCTCCACATGGGAGGGCGATCAGCCTGGTACAACGGTAGCGGTTTGGCAAGATCCGCCGCAGGTTTCTCGGCACTATGATACCAGTGTGCTCGTTTTTTGTCAAAAGTTTACCGATTCGGACGATATCCCGGGAACGGATCGCTGGACCATTCGGTTGGCAGGAAATAGATGCGATTCGCTTGGGAACTCGCGTTTCCGACGACGATATCGAGTGTGCCGTCGCCGTTGACGTCACCGACAGCCATTGCACGGGTGGCATCGTTTACAGGTTCTTTTGCAAGTTTTGTTGCTTCGACGAAAAAGGGCTCGGCGCCAGTGTTCAAAAACAGGAGATTTGGTGCCTGATGGTTGCCTGTAAGCAGATCCAGGTTACCGTCGCCGTTGAAGTCCTCGAGGATAACGATCCGGGTCGTTTCTTTGTCCTGTCCGACGGGATGCGGTGTGAACGTACCGCCCTCGTTGAGAAAGAGAGTGTTTGAACCCATATTACCGCAAATGATGTCGAAATCACCATCGTTGTCGATGTCTCCAGCGGCTATCGCGAAGGTGTAGTCGGGTTTGTCAATTATGTTCCTGCCCTTGGAAAAGAATGGAGATTCGCCATCGCTCATGTAGATGCGGTTCGGTTCGCCTGCGTTGGCCGTGAGGAGATCGAGATGGCCGTCACCGTCCAGGTCGAAGAGGAGCAGATCCTCCGTGACGTGCTTGTCAACGCCCAGGAATTTGGCATGTGAGGAATTGAGGAAGGGAGACTGGGTATCGTTGAGAATGAATTGATTGAGATTTCCCTGGGAGTTGCCGAGTACTATATCAGGACGGTCGTCTCCGTTGATATCGCCGAAGGCGGAGGCGTATGTCGGCATCGATTCGGGGGTCAAGCGAATTGAAGGGAGGAGATCGAAATGCGTTTTTGATCCGTTGTTTATTCGCAAAAAATTGTTGGCGAGCGTGCATTCTATGTAATCCAGATCGCCGTCGCCGTCGATGTCTTCGAGGGCGAGATCGATAGTCATGTGGTTTTCGCTCGCGATTAGTATTGGCTCGACATGACGAAACGGATTGAGCGATTGATTGTTGATATAGAGCAGGTTGTGCCCGCCTGCTACGCCTTCAAGCAAGTCCAGGTGACCGTCGCCGTTGACATCGGCAAGCACGAGAGCGAGTGTTTCGGCTTTCTCTGAGAACGTAAAATCGACAGGGCGCGGTAATTCGGTCGTTTTTTCGGTGGAAATGGGATCGACTTTATTATTGCACCCCGTACACGAGACGACGAGGATGACGATGAGTGCTGGAATAATCTGGGTATATGGGTCAATGTACACGATAGATAGTTACTCGAGATATCCGATGGAGCGAAGGTATTCGAGAGTCTCTTCGTCCGCTTCGATGTCCCCGCTGTTGTTACTGAGTTCGGTAAACGTTACCGGGAAGGTCGTAGACCAGATGCGGAGAACCTCGGAGAGTTCGTTCTTTTGTTCGGTGTGTGATGACGCGAGATTGTTGGTCTCGCCGGGATCGATGCTGAGGTTGTAGAGTTGAATGTTATCTGTTTCCATACCTCGAATAAGTTTGTATGGCCAGACGATCACCGATTGGAGGGGTTCGGGGGATGGGGGGAGTAAGCCAGTGGCCTGTGAGAAAACAGGGCGTTTATGTGTTTTCTCGGAGTCTCCGCGCAAGATCGGGAGGAAACTGGTGCCACGCCATTCGGAGTAGAATTCTTCGCCGGTCAGCTCTGCAAGAGTAGGAATTACATCGATCGCGGAAATAGGTGTGCGGATAGTTCCAGGGAGTATGCCTGAGCCGGCGATGATAAAAGGGACTCGCAACTGTTCATTGAACATGGTATGTCCGTGACCGAATCCGTTGTGATCCCAGAATTCTTCTCCATGGTCTGAGGAAAACACGACGATAGTATCGTCATCGTGATCTACTTGCTTCAGTGTATAGAGTATTTTCCCGACGGATTCGTCGACATATCGGATTTCGCCTTCGTAGAGCGACTGCATGTAGTCATGCTGTTGGAGCATCTCCATTGTAGCTCCGATGGGGAAAAAGTCGTATGGACCGTCGGTAATACGTCGAAACCGCAATGGCGGATCGTACGGCGTATGGGGATCGAAGAAGTGTACCCACAAAAAGAAGTTTCCGTTTGTCCGAAATCGAAGAAAGGCCTGCGCGTGCTCTGTCACCGCGCGTGTGTAGTCGAAGGGTCGATCCTGATAGGCTTCGGGTTTTAGCTTCATAATAATGGCGCTCATCAGAGGCAGATCGTCGAGAGGCCCAATCGTCCTGTTGAGCAACATGGGCATGAGCATGTGTCTGTCAAAATCGCCGAGTAGCCATGCGTGCCCGAACATGGCGAAATTTCCGACGAAAGCGTTGGTTGTGTAGCTCGATTCGGAAAGATTCTGGACGAGCGAGCGCCCCTCTTTTCCTTCCCAGTATTCCGGGATATTGCGGTAGTAACTTAATTCTTCCATGCGCTCGTTGTAGGTTTTGTTGAGCGTGACGCTGGGTGGATATTTGGAGGAAAACAATCCGGAGAATGAAGGAACAGTCCACGGAGCGAGACTGTAGTATTGGTCGAGGCGCATTCCGATTGCGGCGAGTCGATCTAAATTCGGGGTCGGAACCGCCCCTCCGTAAGCGGAGGTGTAATCGGCGCGCATCGTATCGGCCGTGATCAACAGGACATTTTTTCGGTCTGGCTGATCGGTCGGTTTTCCAGTAGGTGACAAGGCAAAGACAATGATCGGCAGCGCGAAGGAAGTGATGACTGCGGCAGCAGTCAGTATCGTTTTTCTCACCAGGGATCGGTTGCGGGCTGCGTGAAGTATGCCTGCGGCGACGGTAATAATTCCTGCCCAAGCTGTCGCGTAGGCGTTGGCAGCATCGTGTCCGTTGTCGAATGTGAACAGGGTCAAGGCGAAAACCTGGAGGAGACAAAGGCCTCCGCCGATACCGAAAACTCCGCAGAAGACTGTCCAGGCGATTGAGCGATTGATGCAGCCGAGCAGACCAACTATAGCGACAGTCCCGGGGGCAATGAATGCATATGGTAGAATATACTGCTCTGCTTTCGGCTGGGAAAATCGTTGCAGCAGGAAAGTGAGCAGGATGACGGAAATAAGAGTTGCTATGTAGGCGATGATGCGAACGTCGCTTTTTCGAAGAATAAATCGACTTGTTACGAGGGTTGTCAAACCGGCTAGAACAGTTGTGGTTGCGGCGTAGATCATGAAACCCGGCAGTGTCGCGACCCAGTCGGCTGCACCCCACCCCATCCAGAAATTAAGGCGGACGCCGACGAGTATGTCGCAGTAATACAGAAGTGCTGCGGCGATCAGCTGCAGGCAGAAAAAGTAAACCAGACCGCTATTTGGTGGTGGATTTGAAGTCGCAGAAAGCATGAATGCGTGTGTACTCCTTGAGTAACTGCTGCCGCTGAGTGCTGATCGAAAGCCTATTATTTCAGAAACCGGGTATGTTGCTCCACTCTGAAAGCCATACAAACTCGGCCTCACTTCGAAAATGCCGCCGACAGAATTTTTCCCGTATACCGAAGTATGTACTTCGTGGTTCTAGAAGTGGTTTCATAAGTCAAAATTAATCAATTCGGGTCATTCAGAATCGTTCAAAAGGACCGACAGTATTGATGACTAACGAAATATTTCTTCCCAGAAAACTAGCTTTCGCTACTTATGAAACCGCTTCTAAAGTAACTGAGTCAGGAATTTATTTCGCTGGGGTGACCGCATCGCGTTGACGCCAGCCGGAGGCTATTGTCAGGAGGAGGAGCAGCAGGAGGCTGACGATGGTGGTGATGCGGGCATAGACGAATACGGGGGGCAGATACTCGATTCGGAAGTGATGGGTGCCTGCTTGGAGGGGGATTGCGCGGAGAGCGACGTTGGCTGGAAGCACGTCATATTTTTCCTGTACGGAGCCTTCGAGAGCAAAGGCTTTCCATCCTTCGGCGTACGCATCGGTCATAACCAACAGAACAGGATCGGAAGTTTCTACGCGAAGCGATACATGGTCGGTGGATTCGTCGAGGACTTCGATGCTCACGTTCTGCAGGCTTCCTGATGGCACAGGTACGGGTTCGCTTTCGAGTACTACAAATCTTCCCGGATCGAATCGGGCATCGGCGATCACATTGAATGCTGTATCGTGATCGTCGATCACGATGTATTCATTAACTGGAAAGAACCTGGGAAGGGGATTCTCGATATGATGAACGTGTTCTGCCTCGTCTCGAATAAATCGGTCTTCGTGGAGGCCGTATGGTGATTCGGCGCGCGCGAACTGGAAGAAACTTCCCCATCGTGTTTCGTTAGACAGTTTGACGATTGCGCGGCATCGGAGCATGCGAAAGAGAGTGTCGTTGTATGTTGTGCCTTGGTTGGTGAATCGGAACAGTCCGAGGTGCAGTGCTAGCATGACGGGTTCGGAACCGTGGGTGAGCATTTTTGATGTAATGACGTCGGCGTGCTCTCGACCGACAGTTAGTCCTCCCATGAACAAGGCGTATCGTTCCAGGACAACGGGGTCGTAACCCCAGATTGAGCCCACGCCGTATACCAACTGTTTGTTCGTACTGTTGATTGGAATGCCGGACACACAGAGCATTCTTTCGTCGTTGTTCATCGATTTCGCCACTTCACTTAGCGTATCCGGCATCTGGGTTTCTACATCAAAGGTAGCGCGGTAAGTGTAGGCGAAGGCCATGAGTTCGATGACACCGACGGCAAGCACACCGTATGCGGCGAGAGGACGCTTCGGACAAACCAAAAGAAGGGTACCTGTGATGATGGTGACTACCGCGGCAATGACAATACTATTTCCGGCCAGTGTTGCGGTTTCCCTCGCGAACTCGGGGTCAAGTTTGAGCCAGAAGAAAGCGTCGGCGTTGTCTTCCCTGCTTTTCAGCAGGTTCCACCATCGGCCTCCTGGATTGATTGAGTATTCCGTAAACATGGTCATGCGACAGATGAGCAGCGCTGTTCCAAGCGACAATGAGAGGACCCCAAGCCACTTGCCGCGCATTGGATGATTGATGAGGTTTTGGGTGCCGATTCCTGAGAGCACTGCGAAGAAGAATCCGGTGACCATAAGAAACTTGGACGGTGCACGGAACTTATTAAATCCAGGAACGTAGTCGAACAGGAGTTCATGGAGCGGTGCGTATCGACCCAGCGAGATGAAGAGAGTCACGACTACCATGAACAGAGCTGTTCTACGCAGTGCTATGTGGTCGCGGGCATGGGCGTTCAGCGCGAGGAGGAGTCCGACGACTCCCATAAACATCGAAACGTCCCAGAAACCCCAACGTCCCCAAGGCCAGACATGGATGATGTCACCAAACAGGGCGGGGACCAGCATGGTTAACAAATTTTCAGGCGGAAAGCTGTAGGTGGATCCGAAGTCGTATGAGAGGTCAACACCGCGTACGCTTTCGAAGCCCATAGCGACGGTGGTCCATAGTTGAATCGCGCTGATGAACATAGGGAGTCCCGCAACGAGGGTAAGCTCTGCGAGTGTTTTCCAGCGTATGCCGCGGTGTATGAATCGCATGAGGGTGTAGAGGGCTGTGCATACGGCGCAGATGAAGAGGGATTGCGGGTATCCGGCGTAGATCATGAGGGAGGTACTCAGGATTCCGAGGATACACCAGGGGGATGGGAATCGATTCCGGTCGGCATCGTCTATGATGCCGTCGACGGCGAGGAGGAGGAGTGGGAACCATGTCATGTTTGCGAGTACGTTTATTTGTCCTGCGAGGATACGCATGAAGGTTGTGCCGCAGAGCATGAGGGTGACGGCGGCGTAGGTGGATGCGAGCCAGTGGAGTTTCCATCGGTTGAGCCATAGGAGGGTGAACATTCCGAAGAGGAAGAGATGGAGGGCGATATCGATGTTGATTGCTTTTGCGATTGGGAGGAACAGATAGATAATGCTTGGCGGATAGAGGAGCGCGGGCTGCATGGTTGCGAAAAATGGCGAACCGGAGTAGATGAGCGGATTCCAGAGGGGTAGATTTCCGTCGCGCATTTCGGAGAAACCGTAGTCGCGAATGAAGACGTGGTATTGGGCAGCGTCGCCCTGCTGGTGTGAGATGATTTTGTCGCCGGGGAGCAAAATGAGATCACCAAAGAGGGCGAGTACTATGAGTGCGAGAATGGCGATTCCTGCGCAGAGTTGTTTTTTGGTCGCCGTTTTTTCGGTGTTAGGGGAGTCGGCGATGCCTTTTTCCGGGCTCATTTTCTGTGCCTAGACAGACTTTCGGGCCTGGAAAATAAGTTCGCCGCGCCCGATGTAGTCGTGGTCAATAATCTCGAAGCCTCTGGAAGTAATTGCTTCGCTGAGGGATTTGAATGTGTAGAAGGTGACGTGTTCGTCGGCGTAGGCGTCGGGCTTGGCAATTCCGTAGAGCCATTCGGTTACGACCCATTCCCACCGACCATAGTCGGGGGTTCCGAGAATGAGTATACCGCCGGGTTTGAGGATGCGTGTCAACTCGTCGATATGAATCCCGTTTTCGTCGGGGATGTGTTCGATGACTTCTGAACTGATTACGCAGTCGAACTGCTCGTCGAGAAAGGGGAGACCCATACCGTCTCCCTGGACGAGGTGCTTGTTGGTATTGCGCATGAACGCGAGCTTGTCGTGGCGGAGGTCTACGCCGATTGAGTGGGGGAGATCGGCGAGAATGTGACTGCTGCCGCAACCGATGTCGCATGTGGAGACATTCTCGGGGGTGAACCTCATGATGATGCTGTGTCGTTTACGCTGCCAATATCGTTGAAGGGGAATCCAGCTGTTGTGGGCGCGCCAGTCGTAGTCAGGAAACATGACGGAGTTCCGCCTGTTTCTGATTTGGCGAAAGAGGCGAATATAGTCTTTGCCGAAAGCGATGATACGGGCCTTTGAGGAACCCTCTCCGCGGGGCTGATAATGAAACGGGATTTCCTGAATCGTGAATCCCTGGGCATAGGCCTTCAGGAGCAGTTCGATCACGATGACAAAGTTGTCGCATTGTATGTCGAGGCGACTGAGGATATTTTTGCGATAAATTCGGAACCCGCTGGACATGTCGCGTACTTTAATGGAGAGTCCTTTTCCGAAGAAGGTGTTTAGAATGCGGCTCAATTGGAGGCGGACCCAGGGCTGATTGGCTTCACCGCCTTCTACGTAGCGAGAGGCTATGGACATATCGGCCTGCTCGCGAACTGCCCAGAGTTCTTTGACGATTTGGGCTGGATGGGACAGGTCTGCGTCCATCGTCAGCACGTATTCTCCTTTGGCTTCGGAGAATCCGCGGAGGATAGCGGTACCGTAGCCAGACTTTGCCTCGGACACGTAGCATGCGCCCTCTTTTTCGGCGATCTGCTGAGTCCCGTCCTGTGATTCAGCATCGACGACGAGAATTTCCCATTGAATATCGAGTTCGTCCAGGGATTCTCTGAGGACGGGGAGTAGGATCTCGAGATTTGGAGCTTCGTTCAGGGTAGGAATTACGACTGAAAGATCGAGCGTGTTTCCCTGGAGCTTGATGGTCATCTAAAGAATCCGACGGATTGGTAATAGGAAATTACGAGCCTATTGATATCATAGTCATCGTCAGATTGTCTAGCCGAGGCTCTTTGTAAGGTGACAGTCGACATGGGAATTTCGGTATTACGTTCTTCTCTGTGCGAGCGATATTTGAAATCGATAGAGGCTGTTGCGTCGTTCTTTGAATCCAAGATACAATTGTCGAATGCAAAAGACGATGCTTGCTTTCTTGACGCTGATTCTCGTAAACATCTTTGTATTCGGGCAGGTGTATACCTTCGAATTCATTGGATATGATGATGCCGAATTCGTGCCAGCCAATCCGGCATTGGAGCATGGATTGACTTTCGAGGGAGTTCGGGCGGCGTTTTCCCCTTACTACGCGAACTGGATTCCGTTTACGACGATGACCTATCTCGCGGATCATGCCCTTTACGGATTTGATCCGAGCGGCTATCACCTAACGAATCTCGTTTTTCACGTTATCAATTCTTTACTAGTGTTCATGGTTTTTCGTTACATGACGGGGCAGTTCTGGCTGAGTCTTGGATTGGCACTTCTGTTTGCGCTGCACCCCACACGAGTTGAAACGGTCGCCTGGATCTCGGAGCGCAAGGGACTTGTCAGCACGACGTTTTTGTTGGCTGCGATTGGGGCCTATGCGGGCTATGTGCGATCATCACGAAAGCTGCTGTATGTTGCTACAGCTCTTCTTCTAATATCGAGTCTTATTGCGAAGTCCATGGCCGTGACGCTGCCTTGTGTATTTTTGCTGCTGGATGTATGGCCGCTGAATCGGTATTCGTTATCTGAGGTATTTTCGCGGGAAAATCGCGCCATATGTGTCAAGCTGTGTATCGAAAAGGTCCCGCTTTTTCTTATTGTCGTCGCTTCCGGTCTGATCACGATCATATCTCAGGATGAAAGTGGATCGATGTCTACGCTGACCGATGTGACTATCTGGATGCGGATAACCAATACGTTTTACGGATACGGTGCGTATCTTGCTCACACGATCTGGCCCGTGAATCTGATCCCATTCTACCCGCATCTTGGGGATGCTCTGCCTCTCTGGAAACCGGGCATGGGTATGTTGATTGTGGCCGTGATGACGGTATTCGTTTCGATGCAGCTGAAACGCCGTCCGTATTTGTTTGTGGGGTGGTTCTGGTTTGCGGGAATGCTGATTCCGGCGATCGGGTTGGTTCAGGTGGGCGCTCAGGCATACGCTGATCGGTATATGTATGTGCCGCTCATCGGACTTGGAATTATGATCTTCGGCGCTATCGGCGAGTGGGCGAAGTCACGACCAGAAATCGCGAAACGGGGAACGGTGTGTTGTGCGATCGTCCTTACGGGATTCGCCTGGATTTCGTGGATGACGACGAGTCACTGGGAAAATACCGTCGGTCTGTTTTCTTACACGGTCGAAGTGGATGACGAGAATCTTGTTGGTCATACGATTCTTGGTATGGCGTTGCTTCGAGAAGCTGAACTCGATGAGAGCCAAGTCCACCTGGAACGTGCTCTTGAACTGGACGCAAATCATCCACCCGCCTTGTATGCACTCGGAACGCTGTATCTTCGGAGAGCCGATCCCGGCGCTACTGCTGCGGATGCAGAAGCCATGGCCGAGAATTCAGAAACATACGATAAACTTGAGAACAACATCGGGGCGGGCTATCTCATGCGCGAGGAGTACGAGCGCGCGGAACCGCATCTGCTCAAGGCACTTGAACTGAATCCCGGGAATGCCGTTGCGATGACCAATCTCGCTATTGTGCGGCATTCTCAGGGGCTGCTTGACGAAGCGCTGAGGCTTGCAGAGGACGCTGCGGCACTCGATCCGTCTTATTCGAAAGCGCAGGAGTTTGTGGATTACATCAAGGGGAATTGATCCGGCCTGATCGGAAATTACAATCCCGGAATATTGTCGAAATAGGGTTCGCGCTTTTCCATAA
>DTSJ01000183.1 GCA_012965445.1 Candidatus Hydrogenedentota bacterium | reverse complement strand
GGATGTGGAAATTGTACGATAACGAAAAACTAAGGGGGGTATCAAAATCGCCCCGATTCGGGACTGACCCGAACCGGGGATAATATCTATTAAAAGAAGCGCAAAAGAAACACGCTTGCATAGTTATTTTAAGAAACTTTACTCGCGATATAATCTACCGCGTCCTTTACCGTCTCAATCGAATTCGCCTCGTCGTCAATGTCAATATTGAATTCCTCCTCCAATGCCATCAACAACTCCGTCACATCCAATGAGTCAGCACCAAGATCATCGATAAACCGCGCTTCAAGCGTCACTTCTTCCGCGCTTTTAGACAAGCGGTCAACAATAACCTTTTTTACCGATTCTTCCACATTTACATCTGCCATATACATCCACCTCCTTCATAAAAAATGTCTTCACGTAAGCCTCAACGGGTAATTACCCCATTTCGGCATACGCGCAGATTATAGCAACCTTGATTCCCGAAACCAAGCCGCAAAGCGACGCAAGGCATCTCAAAAACAAGTCAAACCATACTCAGCACGACTCAAAATTACCCCAAGCGCACCTCAAACTATCCCCTACATACCCCAAACGACCCCAAAGTTCCACCCGCTCAGCAAGACCGCCCACCCTCCGATGAAGGGCCCTCCATAGCCAGTCCCCGCAACGGCGGCAGCGGTTCCGGCAATACCCCCTTGGCCTTACGCCACATCAAAGCTCCCTCCAGCAGTGTCCAGAACTGGATCACCTCAATAACCAGCCCAACCCCCACCAATAGCCAGTTTTCGTCCTTATACCAGCCCGCAATATTCATCCACATCGCAACGGCAGGCAGTACAACCATCAATACACCCGGAATCACCAGAAAAGCAATCGGTCTGTCATGCCGAATCAAATAAAAAGCGATCACCATAAACGCCAGCCCAGCCAGAAGCTGGTTTACAGCCCCGAACAAAGGCCATAAAATCATCCCCCCCGTACCAGGTCCACCCGTCCCCGGAATCAAAGCCACAGCCAAACCCACCCCCACCGCCGTAGAAGTCGCCACGTACTTGTTCAACAGCGGTTTCACATTCAAAGCCCCGCCCAGCTCCTGAATCACATAACGCTGTAAACGAGTCGCCGTATCCAGCGTTGTCATCGCAAAACAAGCAACCATCACCGCCACAATCCCTATCGCCATCTCCAGGCTCAACCCCAGCGCAGCTATCATATTCGCACCCCCCTCAATAAACGCCCCAACCTTGCTCCCCAGCCCCATCGCTGACCAGGATTCCCCGTAAAAATGCTGCCAGGCCGCCGATCCCGTCAACATAGCCCCCGTTTCCACGTTCTTGATCCCCATACCCAGCCCCGCACAACATGCCAGAATCACCAGCACCGCCAGGGCCCCCTCAAGCAACATGGCGCCATACCCCACGTACTGCGCATCCGCCTCCGTCTTCAACTGCTTCGAAGTCGTTCCCGAAGAAACCAGGCAGTGAAACCCCGATACCGCGCCGCAGGCAATGGTGATAAACAAAAACGGGAAAATCGGCGGAGCGTCGCTCGGAGGGTTCGTATTGATCGCCGGGGCCGCAAATTCAGGATGCGCCACAAACAGTCCCAGACACAAAAGCCCCAAAGCGACGATCAACTGATGCGAATTGATAAAATCTCGCGGCTGAAGCAAAACTCCGACAGGCAAAACACTCGCAATATAGCAATACACAAACAAAATACCGGTCCAGATCACAATCGGCGATCCCAGTTGCTGCATATAGGTCTCAGCATTCTCAGGCGCAGGAATCGAAAACTGTAATGCCTCATAAGTGACTCCCAGGTACACACATCCATACAGCAATGCCAGTGCCACCAGTGAAGGAATCACCAGAGACCCCTGACTCCGCTTCATATACACCCCAAGCAGCAGCGCCAGCGGCATCGCCATCCACACCGACAACACCGTCTGAGGATAAATCTTGAATATCGTGGCGATCACCAGCCCAAACACCGCCAGCACAATCGACAACGCCATAAACAGAATAATCAAAAACAACACACGCGCCCGATGCGAAACCATCCGACTCGCTACTTCACCAATCGTCTGACCCCGTGAGCGCATCGATATCACCAGTGCCCCGAAATCATGCACAGCACCCACAAAAATCGACCCCAGCACCACCCATAACAAGGCCGGAAGCCAACCCCAGAACACCGCAATCGCAGGCCCTACAATCGGTCCCGTACCCGCAATCGACGTAAAATGGTGCCCGAACACCACCGACCGCTTCGTCGGCACAAAATCCTTCCCGTCCTCAAGCTCACACGAAGGAACCAAAGCATCCGGATCCAGCTTGAAAACCTTCCGCGCCAGATATTTCCCATATGTGTTATACGCCAATATAAATGCGAAAAACGACCCAACCGCCACCAACAATGTCGCCATAAAACTCTCTCCTGAACAAGGTAAATCTACTCCGGATTGTCGCAGATGCGCTCTAGGGAGTCAACAAATCTCGACTCGATTCGATTCGTCTTGAATTCGACACGGATGCCGCCTTACACTGAAAACGAACATCCAAAGACAAAACATATAGAGGAATCATAGACCAAAAATGATGAAACTATTTCCAGCTTGCCTAATCATCATAATGCTTCCCTTAACTGCGTTAGCCCAAAAAGCACAACTCATTCGCCACACAGTCATGGCAGATAATCACCCCGTTGCCCTATGGGAAAAGAGTGCCGTCGATGCCACCGAAGCCATACTCCTCGTCCACGGACGTACTTGGAGCGCACTTCCGGATTTCGATCTCCAGGTGGAAGGCGAAGACCTTTCCCTCATGGACGGACTCGTCGAAAATGGATACGCAGTGTTCGCGAGCGACATGCGCGGCTACGGCGAGACGCCCCGAGATAAGACAGGCTGGCTCACCCCCAACCGCGCAGCGGACGACGTAGCGATTATCGCCTCGTGGATAGCCAACAGAAAGGCATGGCGAATCAAACCCCACCTCTTCGGCTGGTCAATGGGTTCAGGTATTTCACAGCTGTCCGTACAACGCCACCCCAACCACTTCTCATCGCTAACTTTGTTCGGATATTGGCGCGACATTGATATAGAACTGCCCGCCGACGATCCCGGACTCGTCCCGCAAAAAGTACCCAACACGGCAAAGGCGGCCGCAAGCGACTTCATCACACCCAACTCCATCAGCCAGAAAGCCATCGATGCCTACGTCGCCGCCGCTCTCAAAGCAGACCCCATCAGAACCGATGTAAAATCCAGAGACCAATACAATGCCCTCGACGAATCAAAAATAAAAATCCCGACACTCGTTATCGCGGGCCAATTCGACCCAATCGCCCCGGCAAAATACCTGACGAAACTCCTTAACGCCCTCGGCACCGGACACAAGCAATACGTTTCAGTCCCAAATGGCGATCACGCCGCATTTCTGGAAGCACCCCGGGCTTACTTCATCCGCGAAATGGTCGCGTTTCTAAAAGGTGTCACTCTTTGACCAACGCC
>DTSJ01000182.1 GCA_012965445.1 Candidatus Hydrogenedentota bacterium | reverse complement strand
AATAATTTTCATCCTTTTCTCATTATTCATGGAGCAGCGACTCGCATAGCGACTCGTATGCATCCGTCGCCCCTTCCCAAGTATACTTCTCCTGCACACGTCGATTCGCTTCTGATCGCGACTCATCCAAAGACTCAGGATCTCCGATTGCCAGAGTCAAAGTCTGTACTAGCGTATCGTCGTCCAAAGTAAACGGCTTCCCAGTATCCCCCAGCACTTCGCGATTGAACTTCACATCCAGATAGGTGGTCGCGCAAGAACACGCCATAGCCTGCAGCAGCACCGGATTCGTTCCACCCACGCTGTGGCCATGAATATAGAGCAGAGAATAATGCAGCAGCGCTTCCAGCGACTCACGGTCATAGATCCCGCCGATGAACTGTACGCGGTCGCCACCCTGTTTCTTTAGTCGCCGAATATAGTCGCTCTCGTAGTTCGAATCCCCCACGACAATCAACGGGATCTCAGTATCGAGTTGCTGATAAGCCTGCAAAACGAAATCGGCGTGATTCTCCGGCTCCAACCGCGCCACAACCAAAAAATACGCCCTGAGTGTCAGCCCGAACTGTTCGAGATTCCTCGGATCATGAGCTTCCCGTACGTCTGCGCCGTACGACGCATAGACCGTTTCGCGATTCCAGTGCTGCAAATAGTAATCCTCAATGCCATGCGAATCGGCGATCAGCGCAGGAGCAAGTTTCGTACTGCACCACGCCCCGAAACGGATGAATTTTCGGCCAATCCACGGCCAGCGGCTCCGTTCCCAGTCCAAACCGTCAACATGCACGGCAAAAGGGAGACCGCGCACTCGAGGAATGACACAGAGAGGCCCGTTCGCCGGGTTCATAACGATCAATACGTCGTAATCCTGAAAGAGCGCGTGCACGAGTGCCGCGAAGGTATGCGTAATCGTCTCCAACGACTTTTTTTTCATACACGGCACATACTTCTTCTTCATCCCGCGATGCAGAGGCTCCTCAGGGTCTCCGTTCCCGGGACGGCAATACACCGTCACGTCGTGACCACGTGCGGCAAGCCGCGCGCCGATCTCTTCGGTCGCCGTCTCGAAGCCGCCATAAAGGGCAGGAACACCGCGACTTCCCATAAACGCGATTTTCATAAAAAAGTGAATCCGATTGAGCCGTTGAAGGACTCAGAGTATAGCATACCGTCGTCTATCGGGGACTTTAGCTTACTTCGCTTCGTGTGTTACCATATTGCCTCTTGCGTATAGCGGGAGCAATGTCAGTTATTTTGCGCATCGAAGCGCTAACAATACGGATCGATCAATGAAAAAAATTGTGTTTACCGCGATTAAGGTATGCTTCGTCGTTGGTCTGTTCCTTTATCTGTTTCGGCCTGAAACATTTGGTTTGCCAGCGGACAAATTCGAAGATCTCTCCCTCGCAAAACTGCTCGATATCCTCAGGGATTTGGACTTTTCTTCCGCACTGTTCTGGTTCTCCTTCGCCGCCATTGTAAAGATCGCAGGGATTTTCTCAGGGGTGGCGCGCTGGCACTTCCTCCTCATGGGCCAGGGTATCAAACTACCCTTCTGGTATTTGACCAAATGCTGGTTCACAGGCCGCGCAGTCGGCCTCACGCTGCCCGGCACGGTCGGCCTCGACGGATATCGCCTCGTCGAGTCCTCCATCTACACAGGCGAAGTGATCAAATGCACTACCGTTATCGCCGTTGAAAAACTGATCGGAATTGTGGCCTTGGGCTTACTCGTTTTCCTCACGCTGCCGCTGGGCGCCCGCCTCTTCGATTTCAACATCGCTATGCTGGCGGTCGTATTGTTTATCCTGTTCTGCTTTATCTCCGTCTCCTTCCTCATGCTGCTCAATCCCCATATCGTCCAGGTTTTGGTCGCAGTCGTCCCAACACCCGCAGCCATTCGTCACAAAGTAAACACACTCGGCGTAGCAGTCACCGCCTACAGCGGACACCGCATGATGCTCATGTTCGCCGTCCTGCTCGGATTGGGCGTCCACCTCGGGATATGCCTCATGTACTTTGGCGTCGCCATGGCAATAAGCGGCGGGGAATCCTCGTTTCTCGATCTGATGTTCGCCACTCCGCTCGTGATCGTCGCTACAGTGATCACGCCCACGTTAAGCGGACTCGGTGCCCGCGAAGGCGCAATGACCGTGTTGCTCGGATCAACCTATGGCACTTCGGGTCCGTTCCTGTGGGGTCACCTCGGCTTATGGGTGGGTGAAGCGATTCCATTTTTACTCAGCGTACCGCTCATGGTATTGGCCGGAAGACCCGACCGCGAAAAATTCCTCGCCGAACTCGATTCGGTCAGATCATCGTCAGCCGACATCAATGATGTCGACCAGCATCTGTCTCCGGAGGAAGTTCAAGACTACCGAAATAAGCTTATCGACTGCGCAGGAGCGGGACTCATGGCCGGTCTCATCGGCGGCGCACTCCTCGGACTCGCAGAGGGCGGCTGGCACTTGCACACGCTGACAAATTTTGCCGAATCCTCCGCCTTATGGTGGGCGCCCCTGGCATACGGTCTTGTACTCAGCTCCCTCGGCCTGGGAGTCGCCGCTGTACTCGTATTCGGCTACCTCCTGTTCAACAAATTCGTACCCGCCGGTGTCACATTCGGACTCAGCCTTGGCGGCACAACGGGCGCAGTACTTCTCGTCTTCGGCCGATTCCGATTCAAGCGTGACATCCGCGACGAACAAGCCCTCTCAATTCTCGACAACCTCATCGTACTCGGCGTGACCGCAGCCGTCGTCGCCCTCGCGGTGTTCGCCGGATCTATCCTGGCAGGGTGGGTGAAAAACAGCCGTCTTGCCGGACTCGGCGCGGGCGCGCTCTGCTACATCGGAATTGTTCTCGTCGGTTTCGCCGCGAGCTTCATCGTAAAACCGAACGTCGAAGCAGTGGCATTCGAGCCAAAAGACGGCAGCTCCGGGCCGAACGTAATCCTGGTGGTTGTAGACACACTCAGAGCAGACTACCTGGCCGCGTTCAACTTCTCGGCGAAACCGGACACACCCAACGTGACGGAGTTGGCGGAAGATGGAATCGTATTCCAGAAAACCTTTGCGCAGTCCTCGTGGACCAAGGCATCTTTCGGCACAATATTCTCCGGCATGTATCCCGAAGCCCATACTGCCACCGGAAAAG
The DNA here is from genome assembly GCA_012965445.1 of Candidatus Hydrogenedentota bacterium. Next base: position 367 of record DTSJ01000182.1, on the reverse strand, counting down.
CATCCGGCCTGCCCGATGAAGTCACAACAATCGCGGAGGTCTTACAAGCAGCCGGATATTACACGCAGGGCTATTCAAACAATCCCAATATCACGAGCCTGTTCAACTACAATCAGGGCTTCGTAGACTATACAGATTTGAAACCTTCCCTTCTCTTTGGAGCCCGTCCCTCAAGCGAAAAACTGGTTCTCTACGACATCCTGCGCAAGGTCGTTCAGAAAGTCAACGGAAAGCTCGGCGGTCGTATCAACATCTCGGATTTCTACCAGCCAGCGGACTCAGTAACCGACATTGGACTCGACTGGATTGACGGCGATGCTCGACCGGCCGACAGCCCCTTCTTTCTGTTCATGCACTACATGGACCC
>DTSJ01000181.1 GCA_012965445.1 Candidatus Hydrogenedentota bacterium | reverse complement strand
AGGAAGGGCTCTATTATGCGGCCCGGGCCTTTTTTGCCAAGGCTTCGAATTCTTTCGGACACTTTTTTGCGGGTATAGTGCTGGACTTTTATATCCTCATGCCTTTTGACGCAGTTCCGGGGCAGCTTGACAGTAAAGTAGTGCTCCGTCTAGGGATCGTTGCCGGGCCTATTATGGCCATAGCTGCTGTTGTTTCCCTCTTTGTGTACAACAAGTACAGTCTTAGTCGGGAACGGCATCAGGAGATCGCAAGGTTGCTACAAGAAAAGGCGCAGTCAAGCGATTAACACTGCCCTTGCTGATTTTAAACCTTTCCCTAATGGAATTTTGAGGATATATTTATGACAGACCAGCCGGAGCGGACAATAGTCAGCGCATCAACAGTGATCGGCTTTAATCACATCGGCCTATCGGTGAGTGACCTGAAGGCATCAATTGCTTTCTACACAGAGGCGGCGTCTGTTGAAGCGGATCATTCGAAGCGTCTAAGCAATTCGGCAGCAGAGAAGGCGAGTGGCTTTGACAACACACCAGTTGACAGAGCGGTTCTGGCTAGCCCGAATGGGTACCTTGAGCTTTCCCAATATGAACCGTCGCTTGCCGGCCTGGCTAAGGAAATACCCTTTCAAGGGCCAGGGATAACGCATATTTGTTTTCAATCCCCCACGTCGCAAGATATCTACAACCGTTTCAGGAAACTCGGTGCGACCTCTGTCAGCAGGGGGACCGAGCCGGTGGATCTGGGCGGCTACGGGGTTTACTACGCCTATGGGCGGGACTCCGACGGTATCATGTTTGAGACGGAGCATTTGGACGAACCGCATTTTAAAGGTCCTCATTGGCTCTCGCATGTTGCACTCGTATCTCCCGACATCGACAGACTAGTTTCTTTTTATGAGAACATTATCGGGTTCGAACCCACCCGCAGAAGCGATAAAGTAACTGGTCCACGGTTTGACGAAGTCGTCGACTACGACGATACATTTATTCGTGCAGCCTGGTTCAATATGGACAACATGATTCTTGAACTCTGGCAGTTTGTAAACCCTGTCACACCGGAAGCCGGGGCTCCTATTCCCTTCGAGAAGATTGGCTATACCAAGTTTGCCTTTGAGGTCATGGATATTCAAAGCGACTACAAACGGCTCTATGAATCGGGTGTGCAGTTTCTGTCAGAGCCGGTGCAGTGCAATGCATCAACGGAGGTCTTTGGCAGAGATCCGGACGGCAATCTGTTTAGTCTGATTCAGCCGGCGCCTGATTCAGGGAACTCCATTATGACACTGAAGGCACGTTGAAAGGATTTGATATTTCCAGGACGCATTCAGAGAGCAATCACATTCAGGCTCGAACCTCATTGAGCAAATAAATTAAGGAGTAAATCGATGGGACCAATACCTGTGGGCGAAACAGTTGCAGTGACAGGCAGTGCGGGATTTATCGGCGGTTGGGTCGTGCGCCTACTTTTGGACAAGGGATACAAGGTGCGCGCATGCGTTCGGGATGCGAACGATTCAACGAAGACAGGCTTTCTTAGGGACATGCCGGGCCATGCCTCCGGCCGTTTGACGCTTCATTCAGCGGACCTTGACGTGGCGGGTTGTTTTGATGAGATTTTCAAGGGTTGCCGGGGTGTTGCGCACGTGTCGCATGTATCCACCTACGATGACCAGGACTACGTCAAGATGGTCTGTGATCACATTATCAACAGCATCAACCTGTCGGAAACTGTAATCCGCGTCGTAGTGACATCCAGTATCGCTGCGGTAATCTCTGAAACGGATATGCAAGAGCTTGTCCGGCGGCCAGTCTTTGACGAAGACCGTTATCCTGATGAACAAAATCCCAAACGAACGGCGAAGGGTGGCCAGGGGTATTCCATGGGGAAGGTTCTGGCGCAACGTGCATTCTCTGAGGCTGCCGAGGCAAGCGGTCGATGGGATGCCATTACCTGTTGTCCCGGCGACAATGTCGGCCCCATCCTGTCCGCGCATCAAAAGGACTTCGGTCCCTGGCAACATCATATTGAGACCATGCTACTGGGTGAATATTCGCAAAACGTGATGGGCGCGTATCGTCCCTGGTACACCGTTGATGTGCGCGACACGGCGGAAGCACACATTCGGCTGCTCGAAAGCGTTGATGTTGAAAACGGGCAGCGTTTCATTGCCTGGTCAACGGACACACCCAAAGTGGAAGAGGTGTGTGCCAGTATCGACCGCCTTCTCCCGGAACTGGGGTTTGCGGGGGCGAAGCTCATTGACCCGCTGCCCGAAAAGGTTCGGGCAAGAGAAGCCGAATTCAGGGCCATCTGGGGGGGCTGCGATTTGCGCAATGACCGCATCCGGGCGGCACTCGGCATGGAATTTCGCCCGCTCGACGATTCTATACGCGACTGTGTAGAATCTCTTTTGTCTGTGGGGAAGGTGGAGCCCGTACTCAAGCCGGGGGTTGAGCTGCGAACCTAGTCAACTTGGCCGCCGTGCTGCGGGATCGCCGCGTCACGAATCTCCTCAGGAGTTTCTTTTCTTCGGGTATTTTCCTCCAGTTCCGGCGGGACATACCAGTGCACTTTGTCTCCGTGGTAGGCGTTCCAGACGGCGTCCGCGACTTCGGACGGGGCTATAGTTCTGGTGGCATCGGCCAGGTTAGCATTCCTTTTCGGGATCTCTTCGTAGTTCGAGACTGCCTTGCCCTCGACGTACTTGCTGCTACTCCACAACGGCGTATCAATAATTCCGGGCATCACATCCGAGGCTCTACAACCATAGCGCGCCATCTCAATACTCATCGTCTGAGTAAATCCCTTCACGGCGTGTTTTGTGGCTCCATAAACCGCCATGCCGGGGCTACTGTGGATGGCGGCAGATGATGCCGTCGAACAGCAGAGCGAGTTCTCTGTCTTTTTCAGTAGCGGTAAAGCAGCATGGGTGCCGTTCAGGACACCAATTAAATTAATATTGACGATGTCGATAAGTTTTTCGAAAGGCACGTCATCAAAATAGCCGCCTGCTGTGATACCGGCATTGTTAAACATGACATCCAGGCGACCGCCTGTTTGTTCTGAAAATGCGGCCATAGCGGCATCGAAGGCCGCCTTGTCCCGTACATCCAGGTGTCCGGTGATGCACCGCTCACCCAACTGTTGCCGAAGATTCTCAAGTGCATCGGTGTCCACGTCGTAGCATCCAACGAACCAGCCTTTGTCATGAAATAGCTCTGCCGTAGCGCGGCCAATTCCACTGGCGGCTCCGGTAATAAAAATGGATTTTTCCTCCATGTGTTTCTTCCTTTTCAAATCATTCCGGGTAAATGTTACGAGTAGTCTAATTCATCTAAACGATTCTATTTCATCAAGGTACCTCGACGCCCCGGGCGGCTTCCCAAAGTTGATACCACTGGGTGCGTGACAACTTTATGGACTCGCTACGCGCCGATTCGCGTATGCGATCCGGTTGATTTGTTCCGATGATCACTTGGGGTTGAGAGGGTAGGGCTGCGACCCATGCGAGGGCGACTTGCTCTTGAGTCACATCCAGTTCCTTGGCTATGGCGAGCAACGCATCCCTTGTTCGCATTGTGTCGGAATCATCGCCAGACATGATACGTCCGCCTGCGAGGGGCGACCAGGCCATGGGGTGTATGTTGTTTTGTTCGCACTGATTCAACGTTCCGTCGTAGATTGTGTCCATGTGAAAGAGGTTCACTTCGAGTTGGTTCGTCGCGAGGACGCCGTCGAAACAACTTGAGAGGAGGTCGAACTGAGAGGTCGAGTAATTCGATACGCCGACTGAGCGAACTTTTCCTTTATCCATCACGCGCTGAATTCCGTCCGCGGTATCATCGGCTCGTGTCAGCCAGTCGGGCCGGTGAATGAGTAGGACATCAATCGTGTCAATCTGAAGCTCTCGCAGGGACCGGTCCACACAGGCTTCGATATAGTCGGCGGTCGCATTGTAGTGCTTTACTTCTACGTCGGGTAATGCATCGCATGGACACAGAATCCCGCACTTGGTCACAATTTCCATCTGATCTCTGAGCTCCGGTGACTGCGAGAGTGCCGCTCCGAATAACCCCTCGCAGGTGTACAGTCCGTAAATGTCTGCGTGGTCGAAGGTCGTTATCCCGGATTCCAGGCAGGCATCGATTTTCTCGCGTACGATCGCTGTAGACGTTCCTTTCGGATCGTCGCCGAGCCGCCATACACCGTAGGCTATAGCGGAGACTTCAGGGCCTTCAGGGGAGAGTTTAAATCGACGCATGTTTCTACTTCCTTTGTAGCGTTGTTAGAGGCGTTTCCGGATTAGGAATTTTTCGCCCCTGGATTTCATTCAATTTGCACGTGTTCAAACGCGGAAGCACGTATTTCGCGAAGAGATCGCACTCCTCGTGATGGGGATATCCGGAAAGAATGAAGGCGCGAATACCCATTTCCACATAGCGCATGAGTTTTGAATATACCTGATCGGGATCGCCGACGATGGCTGAGGCGCAGCCGCTTCTTGCACGACCGATTCCGATCCAGACTAGATCCTCGATATAGTCATCGTCAGATTGTGATCGAAGTGCGTCTTGCCGCAGGACTCCCGCGCTTTGATTGTCTTGTGCACGCGCTTTTATCGCCTCGCCCATGTCCGCGTCCAAACGAGACATCAGGTGCTGTGCTGCGTCACGAGCTTCGGCATCGGATTCGCGAACAATGACGTGGATACGCAATCCGTAGTCGAGGATCCGACCAGAAGTTTTAGCCAGCGCGCCCACACGGTGCATCGATTCGCTCAATTCGTCCTCTGTTTCCGGCCACATCAAGAACACGTCGCAATGATCCGCGCACAGCTGCACCGCGTCCGGGGAGATTCCTCCGAAATAAATCAATGGCCCTCCGTTTTGTTGGTAAGGCTTTGCGGGGTCAGTCCCGTCGAGATCGATGTTGTAGAAATCTCCGCGATAATGAACTCCTTCCTGCGTCCAACACTGTTTCATGATCTCCAAGGCTTCGCGAGACCTTTGGTATCGTTTCGCCGAATCCAAGCGTTCGCCGGGCAGGTCGGAACTGATGACATTCACCGTGAGACGCCCTTTGAGGAGGTGATCGAGCGTGCTCAAGTGTCGTGCAAGCATCGGAGGGTGGACCTCGGCCATTCGAACGGCTACCAGTTGATTAATCTGGCTGGTCTGGATTCCGGCGGCGGCGGCGAAGGGTATCGGTTCCTGACCGACCTGCCAGCTCGAGGGGAGCAGGATATTCTGATAGCCTAAGTCGTCGGCGCGCTTCACCAAACTGCTGCAATGCTCAAAGCTTGATCGCAAATTCCCATCGGGCACCCCGAGGAATTCATAATCGTCACTGCACAGTGCTGAAAACCAGGCGACTTCTACGGCTGGATCAGTTGTTCGTATTTCAGGTCCTCTGGGTACAGAATTACTCATCGATACTACTTTCCTTTGTGTCTTCTATTGCAGCAACGGCGGCATCAACCTTTTCGAGCCAGTGAGTGCCGAATTGTTTTGTGTACCATTCGTAGACAGGTCGCGCTGCATTGACGAACCGGGCTTTCTCCTCTGGTGTCGGCCAATAGATTTTCCCGCCAGCTGCTTCGAACTCGGCGATTGCGGAAGCCCGACGTTCTTTGGGGACGCGCATCGTTACTTCCTGCAACGCGACAAATCCTTTCTTGACTACGGACTGCAATTCCGGTGAAAGCTCTTTGAGGGTGTCGTCGTTCATGAGCCACAGGGCGCTCATATAGGCATGTCCATCCATAGTTACAAATTTGATGTGTTCTTCGAAACCCATACCAACGATATCCGTCAACCCGTTTTTCGAACCGTCCACTGTGCCAGTAGCTAGCGCGATATACAATTCCGGCCAGGGTATAGGCGTTGGGGATGCGCCCAGAGAACGGGTAAGTTCGATCTGAATCGGCGAGCTAATGGTTCGCAACTTGAGTCCTTTTAAATCTTTGGGCGTGCGTACTTCGCGTTTGGTGTTCGCGATGTTTCGCCAGCCGCCCGTGTTGCCAATCGTCATAAGTCGCAATCCGGTTTTCTTCAAGATTGCATCCCTCAGATCTTCAACCAGTGGTCCCCGGTACAACTGCTCTAAGGTCTCGTCATCTGGAAACAGGTAGGGAAGATCGAGAAATTGAATCTCCGGGTAAAAATTCGCAAGCCCGCCCAAGGTACTCATGAACACATCCATTACGCCTCCCTGTAGCGCGAGGAGGCATTCAGTCGGACTGCCGCAGAGTTGCCCGCCTGTGAAAATCTCGACTTCAATGGCTCCATCGGAATCTCTCTCGACGATCTCTTTGAATGCCAATGCGCCAGCGTAGTCTTCGTCGTTGGTGTTGGCGAGGCTAACGATTCGAATCGTATGTTCTGCGCCGTACGATTGATTTGAGCCAAATATCATCGCGATCGCAAGCACAATAATTAGAAGTCGCATATAATTTCCTACATGAATCCGAGTAATCTCGGCAGTGTAAGTGATATAGCAGGCACGAACGTTACGATAAAGATGATGGTGATTTCCACCGCAAGAAAAGGAAGCATTTCCTTTGCGATATCCTCGACGCGCTCACCGGTCAATCCAGCCGCAACGAATAAAATAAGACCCATCGGCGGCGTCGCGAGACCGACGGTCACGTTCACACACATGATGATTGCAAAGTGCAGGGGATGCACATCCAGCCCAATAAATATAGGCCCCAGAATCGGACCGAGAATCAGAATGGCTGGTCCCGCATCGAGAAACATTCCGACGACCAACAGCAGGATATTTACAAGAAATAATAGCATCAGCGGGTTTTCGCTGATGCTCAGGAAGGCCTCGGTGATACGTTGCGGTGCTCCTGTTAGCGCGAGTACCGACGCAAAAGAGACGGCCGCGCCGACCAGGAGTAGAATTACGCCGGAGGTTATACTGGCTTGTTTCAATACGCCTATCAGGTCTGGAAACGAAAGTGTGCGCATGACGAACAAGACCAGGATCAGCGCGTATCCGACTGCGATTGCTGCTGCTTCTGTCGGGGTAAAAATTCCCAGCAATATTCCGCCCAACATAATTATCGGTGTCAACAGGGGGAAGATGCCTTTTCGAATTGCATCACCGCGTTCGCTCCAAGTGGCCGCTTCACTTGCCACTGGAAAATTTCGTACGCGTGCTAGGTAGGCCGTCAAGACCATTAGACTTACTCCCAGCACGATCCCGGGAACTACTCCGGCCGCGAATAATCCGGCAACGGAGACATCCATCATGAAGGCGTACATGATCATGATACCGCTGGGCGGAATGATGGGGCCGATAACGGACGAGGCGGCTGTTACTGCGGCTGAAAATCGTTTTGTGTAGCCGTTGCGTTCCATCACAGGAATCAACACCGAACCCACGGCGGAGGTATCGGCCACGGCCGAACCGGATAACCCGGCGAATAGGATACTCGTCGCGATATTGGCCTGGGCGAGTCCGCCGCGAAAATGGCCAAGAAACGACTGCGAAAGATTCACGAGCCGTTCGGTTATACCACCTCGATTCATGAGTTCTCCCGCCAAGACAAAGAAAGGCAGCGCCATGAGCGGAAAGCTGTCGATACCGTAATACAACCGTAGCATGAGTTGCGTCAACACTTCCGATTCACCTCTCCACACGGCTTCGCTTGTTGGTCCGGCGAGTAGCGCGAAGGCTACGGGCATTCCCAGCGCGAGAAGAATGATGAAGAAAATGAGAAAGACGAGTGTCAAGACTGGTTTCCCTTCGCAGGGACGGGGTCATCGGAATCCAGAGCGAGCAAGACATGTTCAATAGCCACACTGATCAGCATGGCAAAGGCAGCGGGCATGACCGCGAACACTAGCCCCATCGATACGTTGACGGAACTCGCGCGTATTACGGTTCCCCGCATGACCATCCACAGACTCTCCCGAAACAACACCATGAAGAGCATCAGAAGGAGCAGGTGAATTCCGACATCGATTCTACGTTGCGCGCGTAGTGGAAACTTGGAAACCCACGATTCGAGCCGAACGAATAGTCGGTTCCTATAAGCATAGGGCGCGGCAAGAAAGGTCATCCAGACCATCAAAATTCGGGATATCTCTTCTGGCCAGGCCAGGGGGGAACTAAAGACATACCGGGCGACGACTTGCAAGAGAATGATGATTACCATGGCAGCGAGACAGGTTACTGTACCGAACACGCATAAGCGTAATACATGGTCATTGACGCGCCCAAGTATTCCTTTCATCGTCCTGATCATCAATATCTTTCCAAAGCGAAAATATTTCCACACACCTCGAAGCCAACAAAGTTCGTATGGTACCATCTGCCACTATTCGACACTAGATTTTCTGAGTATAATATGAGTCAGACACCTGTAAAATTTGACCTTCTGGGCTATGGAGCCTTCGGACATTTTCACACCGAAGCGATACACCTGTGTAAGGAAGCGGGACTGTAATGCTCGCCTAAAAGTGGACGGTTAATCTTAGTAATACTCACTCTCTTTGAAAGGAGATGTCATTATGGCTCGGAAGTACAAGAAATATGACAATGATTTTAAGCTTGAGGCGGCGAAACTGGTGACGCAGCATGGGTATTCGTATGCTGAGGCCGCGCGCCAGTTGGGCTTGGAAGATTGGACCGTTCGAGGCTGGGTGAAAACCTTGCGTGAATCGGGCGATTTACCGCCGGAGCCGGATAACGGAGCACCTTCAGTGGCACAAGATTTGAAGGCGTTGCGTGTGGAAAATGCAAAGTTACGCATGGAGAATGAAATCCTAAAAAAAGCAACGGCGTACTTCGCAAAAGATGTTCTGTGAGGTACGCCTGGATGCTGGCGCATGCGCTGGAGTACTCGATTCGTATACTGTGCTGTGTCTTGAAAGTAAGTCTAAGCGGGTATTATGCGTGGAAACGGCGTAAGCCTTCAGGGCAACAAATGCGTCGAGAACTGCTCAGCAATTCCATTGTAGAGTTCCATGCGGCCAGCAAAGGCGCGTATGGTTACCGCAAGATTCACGAAGATATTGTGGAATCCTTTAAGAACTCCTGTTGCCTCGAAACAGTGCGTCGCATCATGAAAGACAAGGGATTACGCTCAACACGTGGCCGTAAGTTTGTGATCACGACCGACTCGAACCATACGATTCCCGTGACTGAAAATATCCTTGACCGGAACTTCGAGGCTGATGCACCGAACCAAAAATGGGTTGCCGACATCACCTACATTCCCACGCACCAAGGGTGGATGTATCTGGCCACCGTGATGGATTTATACGCACGACGCATCGTCGGCTGGGCTACATCCAAACACATCGACACCACGCTCATAAGCGAGGCACAACTACACAAAGCAACCAAAGAACGACAGCCCGGAGAAGGACTAGTGCACCACTCCGACCGAGGTTCCCAATACGCCTCCAAGGCATACCGAAAAACACTCAACCTGTTTAAGATGAAATATAGCATGAGCCGCAAAGGCAACTGCTGGGACAACGCGCCCATGGAACGCTTCTTCAGCAGCTTGAAAAGCGAATGGCTCCGAGATAAGATATTCCCGACACACGAAGCCGCCACCAGTGCCATCTTCCAATACATCGAGACCTTCTACAACCCAAAACGACGACACGCGGCTCTTGGCTACCAATCGCCCATTCAATACGAAAACAACATGAAAAGACAACAAACATTAGCAGCATATTTTCTCGGATCATCTGTCCACTATGGATAGAGCATTACAACCCTATAATTACTTCCGCCCGGCATCAAGAAACTCCTTCAGTGATCGTGCAATCTTGATCAGTGCGATGTCGATGCGGGTACTCCATCAGCATGAAAGAGCGAGCACTCAATTATTCGACATCTGTTGATTCGCAGTCATTAATCGATTCGCATGTGGTGCAGCGTGAACGCATAGATGTCAGCCAGTTCGTCGATTCGCTTCGAAGTCGGTTTCCCTGAACCGTGGCCTGCCTTGGTCTCAATACGAATGAGAATAGGTGCTTCGCCCGCTTGAGCCTTCTGGAGCCTCGCCGCGAATTTGAAGCTGTGACCCGGTACCACGCGGTCATCCGTGTCCGCCGTCGTCACTAGAGTCGGAGGATAGTCCACCCCCTCCTGAATGTTGTGATAAGGCGAGTAAGCCAGCAACGCTTCAAACTCTTCGGGGTTGTCTGCTGAGCCATAATCATCGACCCAGAACCGTCCCGCGGTAAATTGATGAAAACGAAGCATATCCATAACCCCGACCGCAGGCAGGCATACGCCGAATAACTCAGGCCGCTGGGTCATCACCGCGCCAATGAGGAGGCCGCCATTGCTGCGGCCTTCAATGGCAAGAAGAGACGGTTTTGTATACTGGTTCCGAACAAGCCATTCAGCCGCAGAGATATAGTCGTCGAAAACGTTCTGCTTCTCCAGTTTCGTGCCCGCCTTGTGCCACGCTTCGCCGTACTCGCCGCCGCCGCGCAGGTTGGCTTGAGCGAAAACACCGCCAAGCTCCATCCAGGCAAGGCGCGAAACTGAAAAGGACGGCATCATGGATATATTGAATCCGCCATATGCATAAAGCAGGACTCGATTGTTCCCGTCCAGCTTGATACCCTTTTTATGGGTGATGAACATGGGGATTCGAGTGCCGTCCACACTTTCGTAAAAGACCTGCTGCGTAACGTACTTGCTTGAGTCGAAATCTACTTTCGCGGTACGTAACAAATGGCTTTGGTCAGTCAGAATATCGTATCGATAAATGCTGGGTGGTGTCGCGAAACTTGAGAAGGTGTAGAACGATTCCGAGTCAATGCGTTTTCCCCGGAAACCCGATGCTGAGCCGATGCCCGGCAACTCCACCTCACGAAGGAACTTACCATTCAAACCAAAGACAAGCACTTGAGATCTTGCATCCTTCAAGTACTGGCCGATAAACGTGTTTCCCACAATATTGATTGCCCTGAGTGATTCAGGTCGCTCTGCCACCACCTCGCGCCGATGCATCGGCTTTCGGATATCAATGGCGACGACGCGGCCCATAGGCGCATCCAGTTTCGTCTTAAAGTAAAACAGAGATCCTTCGCTCCCGATGAACGTGAACTCTTCCTCGAAATCGGAAATGAGTTCGATCGGCATGCCATAGGGCTCTTGCAAGTCCTTGTACAAAACCATGTTACGATCATCCGTTCCACGCCATACGGACAAAATCAGGTATCGACCGTCCGAAGAAACGTCCAGTCCAAATCCCCACTCCGGCTCGTCTGGACGTTCGTAGACGAGTACGTCACGAGATTGAGGTGTACCCACGCGGTGATAATACACCTTCTGGTTAAACGTCAGGTTCTGGAATGCGCTTCCCTCGGCCGGCTCGTCAAATCGACCGTAGAAAAATCCCTCGCTGTGCTTGGTCCAAATCACGCCGCTGAACTTTACCCAGGCAACTTCGTCCGGCAGCACTTTGTCAGACTCGAGATCGCGAACATACCAGATTGCCCAGTCCGAACCCGACTCATTGACAGCATAGGCCAGATATCGACCATCATCACTGTAAGCCATACTCCCAAGCGCCCTGGTTCCGTCACTGCTCCACGTATTGGGATCGATGACTACGCTTGGTTCGGAATCAAGCGTATCTTGAACGTATAGCACCGACTGGTTCTGAAGGCCGTCATTGCGAAAAGAGTAGTAGCGACCGCCGGATTTCGTCGGTGCTGAGAATTTTTCATAATTCCATAATTTTTCGATACGTTGTCGAATCTGTTCACGATTTTCGATCGACTCCAGGAAATCGAAAGTAACCTTGTTCTGCTCGGTTACCCAGTTGGCCACGTCCGCCGATGTTCGCACGTCGTCCTCCAGCCAACGATAGGGGTCGGGGACTTCGACTCCGTGATACGTGTCTACGTGATCAATCTCTGTGGATGCTGGATACACGACACCCGAGTCCTGACCGCGAGTATCCGATATCGTGAACGAAAAAAGCAAAATTGCTATTGTCGTGACGCGCATGGAAGATGCCCCTTTTTCTTTAGAATCCAGTATCGCGAAAGATCAATCGAGAACGTGTCAAATCATCTGAACCGTCACGAATCTGCAATCGAACGCACGAAATCAATCTTCAGTCTACAATAGCCTGATACGCCAGAAGCCGAAACTCATCTCCATAGTTCAGCGTTCCGTAGGGCAAAATATTGACCATGAACACACAGAACATATCTTCCACAGGATCGATCCAGAAACGGGTCCCGGCTGCACCGCCCCAGCGATAGACACCCTTGGAATCGATCGCGCCAGTCTGACCGGGATCCAGCGTTACGGCGAAGGTCAGTCCGAAGCCTATCCCGTCGCGCGCTATGAGATATCCGTTCTTCGGGATATCGCCCAAGTGGTCCGTTCGCATCAGCTCAACTGCTTTTTTCCCAAGTACCTGGACACCGTCCAGGTCTCCATCGTT
>DTSJ01000180.1 GCA_012965445.1 Candidatus Hydrogenedentota bacterium | reverse complement strand
TTCGGTGTTCATGCGTCGTACTGCTGGACATTGCATTGGACGACAGGTTGATTTAGGGGAAGTCCGGGTGTTGGATATTTTTCGATCAATAGCGCGATTTCCAATACATCCTCTGCTTTTTGTACTGCATGCAGTAGTATCATTCTACGCGTCCAACATCCAGCAGCTGTCGTTCTCGGAAGCCCTTCGCAGCCTCATTACCGTCCTGATTGTCGCCGCTCTCAGTTTCGCGGCCCTGGCGCGCATTCTCAAGAATCCCGCTAAAGCAGCATCAATCATTTCCATCGGAATCCTGCTCTTCTTCTCCTTCAACCTCTATTCACTCTATTCCGCACAACTGGTCCTGATTACAGTCCTCGTAAACTGGCTCGTCTATTTCGTCGTAAAGAGCAAAAAAACTGGGACTCCGCCACGATATTCTTCAACATTGCCGCCTGCGTCGCCCTCGCATTTCCCCTCTGGCTCGTAGCGCGAAATGTGATAGAGACCCGCTCACAGGGAGAGCTGATCGTGTCGGAAAATCCGACTGTCGAAATCACCGAAGGGGTAGAACGGCCGAATATATACTACATCGTGCTGGACGGCTATGGTCGGGCGGACGTTCTGGAAGAACTGTACCAATACCCGGCAGAAAAGTTTATGGATCTGCTGCGGAACGAAGGCTTCTATATCGCCGATGAATCCCGATCAAACTATGTCCGCACGATCTTTTCCCTTGCCTCGACTTTCAATATGGACACACTGGACGAATTTATCGAAACCAACAACCTGAAGAACAGCCACAATGAAACATGGGTGAGATTGTACAACTACCAGAATCGGTTTGCGAAGATACTCACCGGGCTCCGTTATTCTACTGTCGGTATCAGCACTGCCTATATCGGGTCGAACAGAGCAGGTATGCAGTATATCGAGAAGCCGGCCGTTGGCCGTTTAAACCGGTTTGAATTAAAACTTCTCGGGCAGACCCCTGTTCACGAATTTTTGATGGATGTGCAGCTGCGAAATGCTTTTGACACTCATCGCGAAAGACAGATCGAAGCGATGAAACGAATTCCACTGATCACGCAGAATTACGATTCCCCTGTGTTCGTGTTTGCGCACATACTCCTGCCGCACCCCCCTTCGTCTTCAATGCTGACGGCAGTCCGGCAAAACCCGCCGATCCAAATTTCCACATCGGTGACGCGGACAGCCTCGTCAATATAACCATGACCATTCAGGAGTATCAGAAGTCTTACGGAAATCAAATACACTATTTGAACCAGATGGTACTCGAGATGGTCAAGCGAATACGGAAATCAGATCCCGGAGCGGTGATTGTGCTTCAAGGAGACCATGGTCCAGGTTCGCAATATGTCGGGAACAGTCTCGCGAAAACAAACATGCACGAGCGCTCCGGCATATTGAACGCCTATTTGTTCCCGGACGCGGACTACTCTTCCCTCTATCCCGCCATAACCCCGGCAAATACCTTCAGGGTGATCAGTAATCGATTTTTCAAGACAGAATTCGAGTTAGTAGAAGATACGACTTATTCTTCAAGTACGGCCGCTGCTTATGACTTCGAGCCAGTCTCATTCGAGTAGGTTCTTGCCGAGACTGCGGGCTCAGAGCTGATTCCAGGCGCTCAGAGTCAAAAAAAGCCCGTCATACTAGGCGCATGACGGGCTGATTCTTGAAATGGTACCCGATCCCTGGTTCGAACAGGGGACCTCCTGGACCACAACCAGGCGCTCTAACCAACTGAGCTAACCGGGCAAATATAGACGCCAACTTGGCAGTTAAGCCGTGTCGGAACGCAACGTATTATAGAAAAGCATGCCGTTCTGAGTCAACTCATCCCCCAACACGCCCTAAGCCCACTCGCCCATAGCTATTTATCGACCAGATCGCTTGCGCAGCCTTTAATGAATATGGCAAAATACATTCGTAGCCGAGTGAATTAGTATTATCGTCTGTGTTTTAGACGGAGGCGCAGACATATTTTCGTGACGGCTGCAAAAATTCGCGTGTTTCGCATGACATCCAGTGCGAAATCCATTCTTTTGTGACACGCGGGATTCAGGCTGCACATCGACCCCAGGAAACCCTCATACAACGCATGGTGCGACCAGTATCATTCGTTGTAATTTGACCGGGCAACCGATTCCGGTACGCAGGTAAACAAGGAGTACAATGGGCGTTCATAGATTCAAGAAAGGGCTGGACCTGCCCATCACTGGTGATCCCGAGCAGGTCATCCACGCTGGCGCTGCCGTCACTTCCGTCGCCCTCATGGCCGCAGACTACGTCGGCATGAAGCCCACCATGTTCGTCAAAGTCGGCGACAAAGTAAAGCGCGGGCAACCCCTTTTCGAAGATAAAAAATCTCCTGGTACAAAGTTCACTTCCCCTGCAGCCGGCACAATCACCGCAGTCAATCGCGGAGACAAACGCGCCCTCCAGTCCGTCGTCATCGAACTCTCCAAAGGCGAACTCAAAAACGACCCCCCAAAAAGCGAAATAGTCTCCTTCAAAAGTTTCAAAGAAAAAGATATCGTATCCTGGAGTCGCGACGAAGTCCGCGCACTGCTCATCGAATCCGGCCTGTGGACATCCTTCCGCACCCGCCCATTCAGCAAAGTGCCCCACATCGAATCCGATCCCGACTCAATTTTCATCACAGCCATAGACACCAATCCCCTCGCGGCAGATGTCGATGTCATCTACGAGGCGAACCAGGCCGCATTCGAAAAAGGCCTCGCCGCGATCGCCAAGCTCCGCGAAGGTCACATCTATTTGTGTACCGCAGAAAATTCCGCTGTCGAAGTCGGCCCCTATGCAGGCATATCCCACGAAAAATTCGACGGTCCCCATCCAGCAGGCACCGCCGGACTCCATATCCATACTCTGCGTCCCGCACATTCCGCACGCGTCGCGTGGACAATAAACTATCAGGACGTTATCGCCCTCGGCACTCTTATCTCAACCGGAAAGTCGGACGTGTCCCGCGTCATTTCCATCGCAGGTCCCCAAGTCTCCCAGCCTAGACTCGTCCGCACCCGGATCGGCGCCTCCACAGACGCCCTGCTCCAAGGCGGCTTAAAAGACGGCGAAAATCGCATCATCTCAGGCTCCGTACTGTCCGGTCGCAGCGCACAAGGCGATGTTCACGGTTATCTCGGTCGCCACCATCTGCAAATTTCCGTCATCGCCGAAGACACGGAACGCGTGTTTCTCGGATGGCTCGGCCCCGGCCAGGAAAAATTCTCCCTCATCAACACCTTCGTCTCGAAACTCATGCCCAAACATAAGTTCAATTTCACGACGACGACGAACGGTTCCGCGCGCGCGATGGTCCCCATCGGAATGTACGAGCAGGTCATGCCCATGGATCTCATGGCGACCCATCTCTTGCGCGCACTCATCGTAGGCGATGTCGAACGCGCCGAGCGTCTTGGCTGTCTCGAATTGGACGAGGAAGATCTAGCGCTCTGCACCTTTGCATGCCCCGGAAAATACGAGTACGGACCGTATCTCCGAGATGTTTTGACCACCATTGAATCGGAAGGATAGAAAGTCCTCCCGCATAGCTGTTCTAAATCGATGTTCGTTAAGGATTGTAAGTGAAGTTTCTCGAAAACTTACAGAAAAAACAGCACGAGATGTTGTTTGCCAAAGGAAAGCCGCTCGAAAAGCTCTTTCCCCTCTTCGAGGCAGGCGACACCTTCATGCTAACGCCCGGCGAGGTGACCAAAGGCGCCTCCCACGTGCGCGACGGACTCGATCTCAAGCGCATGATGATGACCGTCGTCGTTGCACTCGCCCCGTGCATGTTCATGGCCATGTACAACACCGGTTATCAGGCTTTCCTCGCAATCGAAGCCGGCTCCGATCTCCACTCAGGCTGGCAGACTTCCGTATTCCAGTTTCTCGGCTGGGATTTCAATTCTGCAAGCATCTTCTCATGCATCCTCTTCGGGTTCATTCACTTCGCCCCAATATACGCCGTGACAATCGCCGTAGGAGGCATAATCGAGGGCATTTTCGCAGTTATCCGGGGCCATGAAATAACCGAAGGCTTCCTCGTTAGCAGCGCCCTGTTCCCACTCATTCTTCCCGCCACCACCCCCCTGTGGCAGGTCGCTATGGGTATTGCTTTCGGCGTTATCGTCGCAAAAGAAGTCTTCGGCGGCGTAGGCATGAACTTCCTCAACCCCGCTCTAGCCGGGCGCGCATTCCTCTTCTTCGCATATCCAGCTCAGCTCTCCGGCGACAAAGTCTGGATAGCCGCCTCCACTACGGCCGACGGCTACTCCGGCGCAACACTCCTCGGCATGAGCGCCCTCGACGGTATGGATGGAATCACCGAAAGCGGCTTTACATTTATGGACGCGTTTATCGGACGTATCCCCGGCTCAATGGGCGAGACATCCGCACTCTTCTGCATTTTTGGCGCAATCATTTTGATCGCCACCCGAGTCGGTTCCTGGCGCACTATGGCAGGCTGCATGGTCGGAAGCCTCGGCATGGCTCTACTTCTGAACGTGATCGGCTCCGAAACGAACCCCATGTTTGAGATCCCGTTCTACTGGCACTGGGTGCTCGGCGGCTATGCATTCGCCATCGTATTCATGGCAACCGACCCCGTTTCCTCCGCCTTCACCAACAACGGAAAACTCATCTATGGCCTCGGCATCGGTGTCATGGGAATTCTCGTGCGCACCCTCAACCCCGCATTCCCCGAAGGCTGGATGCTCGCAATACTGTTCATGAACATGGTCGCGCCATTGATCGACCACTTCATTGTCGAAGCCAACATCAAACGCAGGGAGGCTCGCTATGCGGAATAGCGTCGGTTACATAGTCGGGTTCGCAGCCGTAGTCTGCATTTTCTGCTCTCTCTTCGTCTCCTCCACCGCAGTAGTCTTGAAGCCGCTCCAGGATGCAAACAAGCTTCTCGACAAACAGCAAAAAGTCCTCGCCGTCAGCGGCCTCACCGCCGAAGGCAGCACTCCCTCAGCAGAAGAAGTTGACGCCCTCTTCAAAGACCGTATCGACGTTCAGGTATTGAATATGGAAACCCGTGCAATCGACGACAACAGCGGTATACCCGATCCGATCTCCTATAATCAGTTGAAAGCCTCCAAGGGTGCCTCCACCAGCTTCGCCGCAGACGGAAAGGATGCCGGAAGAGCAAGAGTTTCCCGTATCCCGAACTACATCACCGTCTACACAATCAAAGACGAAGACGACCTTCCATCGCTCTATGTGCTCCCCGTCGAAGGAATGGGCCTCTGGGGTACTATGTACGGTTTCGTCGCCCTCGACAAAGATCTCAAAACCATTCGAGGCCTTACATTCTACAAACACAAAGAAACGCCCGGTCTCGGTGCGGAAGTCGACAATCCAAACTGGAAAGCAAAATGGCCCGGTCGCCTCGCCTTTGACGATTCTGGAAAAGTAGTGATCGAAGTAATCAAAGGCCCCGCCGGTTCACCAGCAGAAACCCCCCATAAAGTAGACGGTTTATCCGGTGCCACCTTGACCAGCAACGGCGTCACCTATCTGTTACGATTCTGGCTCGGCAAAGAGGCATTTGGCCCATATCTGGACACCCTCCGCGAGAGCACACCAACTGAAGGGAGCGATGCATAATGGCCGTTCTAGGTAAAGAAGAGCGAAAAGTCCTTCTCGATCCGCTCTTGAACAACAATCCAATTGCACTCCAGGTCCTCGGCATCTGTTCGGCGTTGGCGGTGACGACACAGATGGAACCTTCATTCATTATGTGCATCGCATTGACACTCGTTACAGCATTTTCGAGCCTGTCCGTGAGTCTCATTCGTAACTATATCCCCTCCAGCATCCGAATCATCGTCCAGATGTGCATCATCGCGTCCTTCGTCATCGTCGCCGATCAACTCCTACAGGCATACGACTACGATACCAGCAAAGACCTCTCCGTTTTCGTCGGACTCATCATCACAAACTGTATCGTCATGGGCCGCGCAGAAGGCTACGCCATGCAAAACGGTCCTCTCCCCAGTTTCCTCGACGGCATCGGCAACGGCCTTGGATACAGCCTCATTCTCATGGGTACCGCGCTCCTTCGCGAACTCTTCGGCGCAGGCAAACTCTTCGGAACCGTAATCTTCAAATCCGTCAACGACGGCGGCTGGTACATCCCCAACGGAATGATGGTCTTAGCCCCAGGCGCATTCTTCATAATCGGATTCATGATCTGGGGTATCCGAACCATCAAGCCCGATCAAGTCGAAGAGAAAGGATAGGCCATGCAGGAATACATCAACATAATGATCAAAGCCATTTTCATCGAAAATATGGCCCTCACATTCTTTCTCGGCATGTGTACCTTCCTCGCATGTTCCAAAAAAGTCGAAACCGCCATCGGCCTCGGCTTCGCCGTCATCTTCGTACTCGGCATCACCGTCCCGCTCAATAACCTCGTCTACAACCTACTCCTCAAAGACGGCGCCATGTCATGGGTACCCTTCTTCGGCGATGCCCTCGGCAAATTCGATCTCTCGTTCCTGGGCTTCATCAGTTACATCGGCGTAATCGCCGCCGCAGTCCAGTTGCTCGAAATGGGACTCGATAAATTCATGCCGAAGCTCTACGTAGCCCTCGGCGTTTACCTCCCCCTTATTACAGTAAACTGCGCTATCCTCGGAGCATCACTCTTCATGGTCGAAGGAGACCTCAATTTCGGAGAGAGCGTCGTTTTCGGTATCGGAAACGGCATCGGCTGGGCACTGGCCATCGTACTCTTGGCAGCCGTTCGAGAAAAAATGACCTACAGCAATGTACCCGACGGCCTCCGCGGTCTCGGAATCACTTTCATCGTTACAGGCCTGATGGCAATCGGATTCATGGCCTTCGGCGGAATCCAACTCTAATACAAAAGGACGACCAGTATGATAGCAGAAACAGTCTTGATGGGCATGATCATGTTTACCGCGATCATCCTCTGTCTGGTCGGTGTGCTGATGATGGCGCGCAACAGGCTCGTCAGCAGCGGCGATGTAACCATCATCGTCAACGACAATCCAGACAATTCCTTCAAAGTCAAAGCCGGCGATACCTTGCTGAACGTACTTGCCGAAAAGAAAATCTTTATTCCCTCCGCCTGCGGCGGAAAAGGCGCTTGCGGTGTATGCACCGTGAATGTTCACGAGGGTGGTGGAGCCATGCTGCCCACCGAACTCGGCTTCATCAACCGCGGCGAAGCACGTGAAGGTTGCCGACTCTCCTGCCAGGTCAAAGTTAAGCAGGACATGAAAATAGAAATTCCCGCCGAAATTTTCGACGTACGCAAATGGACATGCAAAGTACGCTCCAATCACAACGTCGCCACTTTCATCAAAGAACTGATCCTCGAGCTGCCGGAAGGCGAAGCAGTCCCCTTTAAAGCAGGCGGCTATATTCAAATCGAATGCCCGCCGCACACTTCCGTCTACAAAGACATGGACGTCGAGGAGGAATATCGGGAGGATTGGGACAAATTCAATATCTGGCGCTATGAGTCTGTGGTCACCGACACCGTGACCCGTGCATATTCCATGGCCAGCTATCCCGCCGAGTCAGACATCATTATGCTCAATGTTCGTATCGCGACTCCTCCGCCCCGCGAACCCGAAGGCACTCCTCCGGGAATCATGTCCTCCTATATCTTCAATCTCAAACCAGGCGACGAAGTCGTAATCTCAGGCCCCTTCGGCGAGTTCTTCGCGCGCGATACCGACAACGAAATGATCTTCATTGGCGGCGGCGCAGGAATGGCGCCCATGCGCTCTCATATATACGACCAGTTCAAAACACTCGGCTGCAAACGCAAAGTCTCATTCTGGTACGGCGCCAGAAGCCTCCGCGAGGCATTTTACATCGATCACTTCGATTCCATTCAGGCCGACAACGACAATTTCGAGTGGCATCTCGCCTTGTCCGAGCCCCTCGAAGAAGACAATTGGAACGGCTATGTCGGCTTCATTCATCAGGTTCTCCTCGACGAGTATCTCCAAGATCACGAAGCGCCCGAAGACTGTGAATACTACATCTGCGGCCCGCCCATGATGAACGACGCTGTCATCAATATGCTCATCGATTTCGGTGTCGAACCGGACAACATCATGTTCGACGATTTCGGAGGCTGATCGACTCCTCCCGTGTCATCACAACCCTTAACGCGCAATCGTCTCGCTGCACTCGTGGTGGGACTTTTTATTTTGACAGCTCTCAGCTGGTATCGCCTTACCCAGCCAGCACCCGTAGCCTGGGACGTCATACAAGGCGAAACCATGGGTACCACCTACACTGTCAAGCTCCTTGCCTCCCTTGATCGCGGCACCCGCGCAGAAATCGAAATAGTCCTTGAAAAAGTAAACACAGGCATGTCCACCTATCGCGAAGACTCCGAACTGTCTCGCTTCAACACCTCCGGGACCAATCCCTTCAAGCTCTCCACGGACGTCTTCCAAATAATGTACGATGCACTCCAGCTCAGCCGCGAAACCAGCGGCGCATTCGATATCACAGTTGGCCCGGTCGTAAACGCCTACGGTTTCGGCCCCGACATACAGATCGAATTGCCCACCGAAGCCGAACTCGAAACTCTGCGTCCCCGCGTAGGCTACCAGCACCTAAGCCTCGACGAATCAGTCTCAACCATTCAAAAAGACACTCCCGAGGTCTATTGCGATCTCTCCGCAATCGCAAAAGGCTACGGCGTAGACGAAGTTGTCCGCGTACTCGAATCCAAAAGCGTCGAAAACTACTTCGTCGAAATCGGCGGCGAAGTTCGTTGCAGGGGCACGAACCCCGATGGCGTTCCCTGGCGCATTGGAATCGAGAAACCCCTCGCCAAAGCACGCGAAGTTCACCGAATCGTCTCCCTGAGCGACCGCGCCATGGCAACCTCAGGCACCTACCGAAACTACGTCGAAGCAAACGGAAAACAGGTCTCCCACACCATCGATCCCCGCACAGGTCGTCCCGTCTCCCACAGCGTCCTATCCGTAACCGTAATCCACGATTCATGCGAATGGGCCGACGGCTACGCCACCGCGCTCACAGTGATGGGCGAAAAAGAAGGCCTCGCCTTCGCGCAGAACCGCAACCTCGCCGTGCTGATGCTCATCAAAGAGGAAAACGGAACCCTCCGCGAAGCCATAAGCCCAGCGTTCGAATCCTACCTCGAGGAAAACGTCACAGATGAGTCCAACTGAAGATCATGGTATAGTGTATGCACTTCGAAATCACATGAGGAGGAACAAATGAAGGTCACCATCGAATACTGCGGCGTTTGAAACTACGAACCCAAAGCGGCCGGTCTGGCTGCAGCAATACAAGACGAGTTTAGCGTCGAATCCGAATTAATTCGCGGAGCCGGAGGCATCTTCCTCGTAATAGCAGACGGTACCCCCGTTTTTTCCAAGCAGGAAGTCGGACGCTTCCCCGAGCACGAAGAAGTCCTGGCTTCACTGCGCGACAAATAGGTGCAATGAAGCATCTTAGTGAGTCAAGGAAACCAGCAATGAAACATCTCGTACTTGCAATCACAAGTCTGGGAGCAATTAGCATGAGCGCTTTCTCAGCCGACTTGGATCTCCCGGATCCCTTGATATCAAACTCTGGAATCGAAATCGACTCGAGTCGCAAGTGGGAAGCGGCCCGTCGTCCTGAAGTCCTCGAACTTTTCCGCGAACACGTCTACGGACGCAAACCCCATTCGACCAAAGGCGGATGGAACTCCAAAAATCTCGACTCCGGTTCAAAGACCGTTGAAGTCACGGAAGGCGTCATGGACGGCGCCGCCGATCTCCACAGCATCAAAATCAACATGAACAACAACGGAATCGAAATCCAGATCAACGTATCCCTGTTCATACCCGTCAATCAGCAACCCGGCTCCACCCCCTGTTTCATCCTCATTTGCAACCGCGATCCCGAAAACATCGACCCCACCCGCAAAATCAAAAGCCCATTCTGGCCCGCAGAAGAAATCATACGGCGCGGATACGCCACAGTAGCCTTCTGGAACGCCGAAGTAGACCCCGACGAGCACGATGGCTTCAAAAACGGCGTACACGGACTGCTCGACCATCCTGATAAATCTCGCGGCAAAGACGCCTGGGCAACAATCGCCGCATGGGCATGGGGCGCAAGCCTCGTTTACGATGCTATAGAGTCCGAAGGCACAATCGACCCCGATAAAATCGGCATAATCGGACACTCTCGCGGCGGCAAAACAGCCCTTTGGGCCGGAGCAGAAGACACCCGTTTCGCGATGGTCATAAGCAATGAATCCGGCTCGACCGGTGCAGCCCTCGCCCGAAGAATGCAGGGCGAAACCATCGCAAAAATCAACAAGGGCTTCCCCCACTGGTTCAACCGGAACTACAGAAACTTCAACGACAACGAAGAAAGCCTCCCCGTCGATCAGCACATGCTCGCCGCACTCATCGCCCCCCGTCTCCTCTACATCGGCAGCGCACAAGAAGACACATGGGCCGATCCCGAAGGCGAATTCCTCTCCGGTTTCCACGCATCCCCCGTCTACAATCTATACGGACACAAAGGTCTCGGCGATGCTTCCTTCCCCACGGCAGATCAGCCTGTCCATGGCGACCGCGTCGCCTACCACATGCGTTCCGGCAAACATAACCTCACAGAATACGACTGGGGCCAGTACATGGATTTTGCCGACAAGTATTGGAAGTAACCAGACCAGGAGTTTGGTCATGAGACCTCGCAGTTATTTGGCCATGGTATTGACGTTGAGCCTGCTCGCGACGACGAGCGCAAACGCGCAAAGAAGCCAATGGCGCAATCAAGTCTCCATCACTGTCCAAGGCGACCACCGCTACATCACCTCCAACGGAATTCCAAATCACCAAACCGGACTGTTCCCCAATGCCAACAATCCAAACACCATCGCTCCCCAGCAGCACGCCTTCAAAGTCCCCGCAAAACCCTCGCAAGCCTCAACGATCACCCCCCTCGGATTATGGCCCTTCGGCATCGCCACAAACGGTATCCCCTTCGATCCCGGAGCAATGGAATTCTACAAACGCGACCGCAACTCAGGCTGGCAGTTCGAAGCCATGTTAGGAAGAATCAATCTCGGCCTCGATATGAACCACGCCCACGTGCAGCCCGGCGGTGCATATCACTATCACGGCATGCCCCCCTTCTCGGTTCCCTCAGGCAACCCAAACAACCAGATGATTCTCGCCGGATACGCCGCCGACGGGTTCCCAATTTACATAAAATTCGGCTACACCGATCCAAAGGACATGCGCAGCCCCCTGAAACCCCTCCGCTCCTCATACCAACTCAAAAAAGGCACACGACCCTCCGGGCCAGGAGGAAATTATGACGGCACCTTCATCCAGGACTACGAATTCGTCAAAGGCGCCGGAGACCTCGACCAATGTAACGGACGCTTCGGAGTCACCCCCCAAAACCCAGCAGGCATCTACCACTACTTCCTCACCGACGCCTACCCCTTCATCCCCAGATTCTTTAGAGGAAAACCAGACCTCAGCTTCATGCGCCGCCCTCCAACCGATGATCACCGACCTCCACCAACAGGAGGGTTCCCGCCGCGCCCCAATCACCGTGACCCAAATCGACCCCCGCCCCTCAGGCGATAGCGGAATTTCGTCCCTCCTCCACGAATCCGCAATGACACAGACGCCCGCCCTGTGGTAGCATGATAAAAACGCCAAGGAAACAGACTCTGGAAACACTCCACCGCATAGAAGACCTCGTATTTCAGGGGCAATCCGAACAGGCTCTGTCCCTGATAAACACGCTCTACGGTCAGAATCTCCCCGGAACAGACCGCGGTCGCGCACTCGCATTCGAAGTCATCGCACTCGAGAGTCTCGACCGCCAGCAGGAAGCCCACAACCTTATCGGAGACATCATGAAGGAAGAAGGCGATGACTATGCCTTCGTCCTCGCTGCCGGAATACAATTCGCCGATCTCGAAGCCTACCCACACGCCGAGCTCTTCCTCAAAAACCTATGCGAACTCCAGTCCGACGATCCCATGCCCTGGTTCAATCTCGCAATTGTATTCGGTCGCGAAAATAGATACTCCGAGTCCATCGACGCCTACGAAAAAACGCTCGAAATCGAGCCCACTTTCTCCGATGCCTACTTTCAGAAATCCATTTGCCACCAGCTAATGGGCGACCTCGAAAGCGCCGCAGACACCTATACAACTTACCTCGCTCAAGAGCCCGAAGACGGAGAAGCATGGGTATCCCTCGGCGTACTCCAAAGCGACATGGGCGATTACGAGTCCGCATACGAAACTTTCGAAAAAGCAAGTAAAACCAGCCATGACCCCGAAGATCTCTACTACAACTGGGCCATTTCCGCCGTCCGAAATCAAGACGACGTTCAAGTCGAGCATTGTATCGAGCAATTGCAAGACCTGAATCCCGCAGGCTGGCGCACCCTCAA
>DTSJ01000179.1 GCA_012965445.1 Candidatus Hydrogenedentota bacterium | reverse complement strand
CGGATGCCGACGCATCAGGCGGGGACTTCGGGTCGGGACCATAATGCGGACGGATTTACTTGCTGGATGATGGGGGCGGGTGTGAAGGGCGGCGTGAGTTACGGTGCGACCGATGAACTTGGACGGCGGTCTGTCGAGAATTCGGTTACAGTTTGGGATTATTATGCGACGGTGTTGGATATTTTGGGTTTTGATCATACGAAGTTGACGTACTATTTTAACGGGAATGAGCGACGATTGACGGATGTGCATGGTCATGCGTTGTCCGAGATTCTCTCCTAGAAAGGGAGCACCGAATTCATGAAATTTATTGTTTCCCTGTTCGTTACGGCAATGGTCGTCATATCCTTTTCGGCAACTGCCGAACTTCGTGTCGGCGATGCCGTCTATGCCGATGTCATCATCTATGGTTCTACCTCCGCCGGAGTTGCCGCAGCGATTCAGGTGCAGCGAATGGGAAAGACGGTGATTCTTGTTGGACCCGATACGCATTTGGGCGGATTGACCGCTGGTGGGCTTGGCTGGACGGATTCTGGAAAGAAGGAGGCGGTCGGGGGAATTGCGCGGGAGTATTATCAGCGTTTGAAGGCTCATTATGATCGCCCTGAGGCGTGGGTGCATCAGAAGGCGGAAGACTATTCGCGGTATAGGCGGAATCAGGATGCGATGTGGGTTTTTGAGCCTCGTGTAGCGGGACAGGCCTTTGAGGAGTTGATTCGCGAACATGAGGTACGTGTGCGTCGCGACGAGTGGCTACAGCGGAACCGTGGCGTGACGATGAAAGACGGGCGCATCACTACAATCGAAATGGAGAACGGGAACAAGTACACGGGCAGGATGTTTATTGATGCGACGTATGAAGGGGATCTCATGGCGTCTGCGGGGATCAGTTATCACGTCGGGCGTGAGGCGAACGCTGTTTATGGGGAGACGTTGAACGGGGTGCAGACGAAGCGGGCGATATCTCACCAGTTCGATTTTAAGGTTGATCCTTATGTTGTTCCGGGCGACGCCTCGAGTGGTCTGCTTCCTAAGATTCATGCAGGCGAGCCGGGCGTTGAAGGGGAGGGAGACGATCGGATTCAGGCGTATTGTTTTCGATTGTGTATGACGAAGGTGGAGGAGAATCGGGTTCCTTTCGAAAAACCTGAGGGTTATGACGCGATGGACTACGAAGTTCTCGCCCGCTACTTTGCGAAGGGGTTCACCGGAGTATTCAAAAAATTTGATCCTGCGCCGAACGCTAAGACGGACACGAACAATCATGGCGGGGTTTCGTCCGATAATATCGGGATGAATTATGGATATCCTGAGGCGAGTTATGCTGAACGCGCGGTGATTATTGAGGAGCATCGGCGTTATCAGAAAGGCTTTCTGTGGTTTGTGGCGAATGACCCGCGGGTACCCGATGCTATACGGAATGAGATGAGCGCGTGGGGATTGGCGAAGGACGAATTTGTGGACAACAACAATTGGCCTCACCAGATTTATGTGCGAGAGTCCCGGCGGATGGTGAGTGATTTCGTGATGACCGAGCCTCATTTGCGCGGGCAGAAACCGGTTACTCGTTCGATTGGGATGGGGTCGTACAACATGGACTCGCATAACGTGCAGCGGTATGTTGCGCATGATGCTGACGGGACGGCTTACGTGATGAATGAGGGGGATATTCAGATTAGTCCGGGGAGGGCTTATGAGATCGATTACGGGGCCATTGTTCCAAAGGCTGAGGAGTGCGAAAATCTGCTCGTGCCAGTGTGTCTTTCTTCGTCGCATATCGCTTACGGTTCGATACGGATGGAGCCAGTGTTTATGACCCTTGGGCAGAGTGCTGCTACGGCGGCGGTCCTCGCCATGGAAGGTCGGACATCGGTGCAGGAGGTTCCCTACGAACGATTGCGGAAACGGATGCTGAAAGATAAGCAGGTTCTTGAGTTATCTTCCGCACTGGATTAGAATAGCTCGAATCGGCCCATAAACAATCAGAATTGGATGGAACTATGTCAGCAGAACTTGGAATGGAAAAGTGGCACGCATATTTGGGGAGTCATGATTCGGAGAAGTTGTCTGAATTGCTTGCGGATGATGTTGTGTTTTACTCGCCGGTGGTGCATACGCCTCAGGAGGGTAAAGAAATTACGATGCTGTACTTGAACAGCGCGGGGAAGGTTCTCGGCGACGAAAATTTTGAGTATGTGCGTCAGGTGGTGGACGGGGACACGGCGGTGCTGGAGTTTACGAATGAGATCGAGGGTATCAAGATCAACGGTATTGATATGATTCGATTTAATGATGAGGGGAAGATTGTTGATTTCAAGGTGATGGTGCGTCCATTGAAAGCGATCCAGAAGATTCATCAGAAAATGGGAGAGATGCTGCAGAAACTGGCGAAGCAGTAGCGCTAGGATTCGATAAATCGATTCAGGACGTTGCGTGTGATTTGCTGGACGCGTTCGTCTTCGCCGTGTGGACGGCCGTAGTGGGATATCGGGGGCATGTGACCAGGGGGGACGGAGAGTCCTTGCGCCCACCAGATCGTTGCGGCATTGAAAACCCAGTTTCCCTGTTTCCCGGGGTAGGTCGTAGCAGTCCAGCGAGCTTTCTCGTTACCTGTGTTTGTCGCAATACCTTCGGCGACGATTTTTAATCCGGGGATGTCTGCGGGTTCGCCGTGGAATTCCCATCCTATGAGGCCGGGGATACGGTCGCCGTTTTTGACGCCCGCATCTTTGAAGACCCATGAGCTGTCGTCCGAGATGATCCAGTCGCCGGAGCCGTTATAGGGGGTTGTGGTGCGTCCTCCGATGAGCGATGATTCGCTGGGCGCGTCGTGAATTTTGAACGGCCCCATTTTTACTTTCTCCGCTTCGCTCAAACCGCCGAATCGTCCGGCGCGCTCGATAATGCGGTTGGGTGTGCCGTCGCTGCCCGGTTCGAAAGGAGTCACGAAGCAGCAGGTGTTGCCTGAGAAGAAGCCGGCGTTGAGTCCGTCGTCGACTGCGGCTTTGACGTGGTTGAACTGTTCGAGGCTCCAGTATTCGTCGTGTCCGACGGATATGAATCCTTTGACGCGCCGGACGCATTCGGCATCGGCGTGAACGTCCGTGTTCGAGCAGTAGGTCACATCGTAACCCTCGCGTTCCATCCAGAATGCGAGGGGAAATTCCCACAGGAGGAATTCTCCTGATCCCTGCGAGAGGGGGTTATCGAGGATTTGGCAGTATTTTCCATAGGGCCGGTCGTAGCTTACTTTCGTTCCTGATTTGAGCGCCCAGTTTGATTTCCCATCGTCGTAGAGCGCGTAGTGTCCTGGCCAACGGTTGTATGCCTGCCAGGTGTTGTCGCTGCATTGGAAGAGGAGGTCTGCCTGGCGGTCGTCGTGGACGATGAAGATGACGTAGCTCTGCAGACGGTCTTCGGTCAGGGAGAGTTTACCGAGGTATACACCGCTGAGCCAATCGTCCGGAATATCGAGTGTAGCGCATGGCGACCAGCTGCATTCGCGCAGTCGATTCGGGCCGATATCGGGATCGGCCTGCGTTGCGCCTTCGAAGGGGCCTAGCGTTTTCATGTGGCGACCACCCTTGCCGCCGTAGTGGCCGAGACGGTAGAGGTCGATTTTGAATGGGCCCGCGGGGTTGGTGCTTACCATGATGTCGATCGACCCGCCGGGACGAACGGAGGCTTTGGAGACGTATCCTTCGATCCAGGGGCATCGAAACTGCGTTTTTGGATCGACTCGGGTGTATGTGAGCTGCCAGTCGGTGGTGCCGGGGAGGTTGTTTTCTTCGATGATGCGGTTGGATTTGGTCGAGGGTGCTGCTGTGCTGTCGCCGACGGTTGTGACGCTCATTGCCGCACTTGCTGCAGCAGTGTATTTCAGCAAATCGCGGCGAGTTACTTTGGAGTCGGGTGGTTTATTCTGGCGCATGATGTGTCCGTTTATCCAATCGGAATCATTGCAGGCAAGGATATCACGACGTATGAGGAGATTAAACTTGCTTGTTTCGCGCTGTAATTTGCTTTAACTGCAGATGGTTTTCGGGTTCACGCTGGATTGAGGTATAATCGGTCGCAGGGCAAGCAATGTCGATGTGAGAGACTGTCGGCAGCGGAATGAGGTAACAAGGCATTGGAAATATAGCCTGGTGCATTTGCAGATGAATTTTCGGGAGCATAGTATTGGATCCAGCGGTAGCTAAAGAGCTCTTTCAGAGAGCGGTTGAATTGTTCGGGCAGGAAGACTATGCCGGTGCGTTGAGCTGCTATGAGCAGTTGTCGGCCGCTTTTCCGCGGAACAATGACGTTGTTCACGAGCGAATTCAGTGCCAGATAGCGTTGGGTCGGTTTCAGGAGGCTGCGGAGTGGATTCGATATTTGGGCGATGAACTGGGGGATCTGCGAGCGAATGTTCTCCAGACACAGATTCCTGAGGGAGCTGAATCAGCCGTTCAGTCTGGTGCAGGATCACCGGCGGACGAGACACTGCTTGGCCGATTTCTTCGATTTACGTCGACGCTTTCGGACGGGACATTGGCACTGCTCGCTGTGCTGCTGGTGGTGGCGATTTTCGGGATGTACTTTTACCTTGTCGCATTTCCAAAGATGTACCGCCTGCTACCTTTTAACGAGAATACGTCTATCGGAACGCTCGATATTCGTGATCCAGAGTCTGAGAACCCGGTGTGGACACCTTGGCGGGATGCTCAGGGGAAAATGTATGCTTCGCGGAAAATGCAGTTGCGGTTAAACCTGACCAAGTTGGCGGATGACAGCGGATATTCTTCTTTGCGATTGAATACGCTTGCAGACTTCGAGCCGGATTCATTTTGGGAGGTCGATGCGTCGGACAGTGGTATCGGGGATGACGGGCTGCGCGAGTTGGCTGTACTCAGCGGGGTTCATCACATGAACCTGCGGAACGCAGACATTGTCGGATCCGGATTCGTTCTTTTTCTGCCTGAGACCACGGTGGAGACACTGGATATTTCCGACAATCCATTCGAAAGTGAATGGCTTCCGTGGGTGGCGCAGTTCGAGACGATGGAATCCCTGAATATTCATGATACGCGCATTGACGATGAGGGTTTGAGTCATCTGGCGGAGCATTCCGGGCTGCGTTTTCTGGAGCTTCCAGATGATGCTGGCGACGATGGACTCAAGCATCTGGGCGGCTTGACCGGACTGGAATCGCTGGACCTCAGCCGCCGTAGGGTTACCGATCGCGGCCTTTCGTTTTTAGGCGGGCTCGAGTCGCTCCGGGAACTTAATCTGAGTGCAACATCGATCAGCGACAAGGGAATAGCTTCGCTGATACCCTTGGAAAGACTGCGATCACTGAACTTATCCTATACGCGTGTAGGTGACGACGCTTTAGTGTCTATCGGCGAATTGGTTCAGCTTAGAACGCTCGATTTGACTGCGACGCGCGTTACTGACATCGGGTTGTATTCACTCGCACCGTTGGAGTCACTGCGGTCGTTGAATCTGAGCAATCATCACACGCTTTCGGCGATTACAGATTCGGGAATACAGGCCCTGACTGAGCTGCCCCTTCTCGAGGAGCTGGATTTGTCTGGGTCGCACATTGGTCGGGCGAGTGTTGGATTGCTGGGTTCGCTGAACCTGTCTGAACTGAAACTTGAGGAAACGTATCTCAGTGAGTCTGAAGCGGCCGAGCTGGCGGCGTTGATTCCTGCGGCCACGATTACGCATGTGCTGCTTACCGGGGATGTTGTTACATTCGACGGGAACGATGATCTTGGAATGTTGTGGATACGGGGTCAGGATCAATCGGATGCTGGTCGCTGGATACCGTTTGCGAGCGCTCGGGGACGAGTGCGGCTTCCGGTTGATGCGGATGTTCATGTGTATTTGTCGCTCGACGGGGTTGAGCAACTAAGCTCTGTAATAGATGTTCTTGGCGCGAGGCGAATTCGAGGACTGACTTTTCCAGAAGGTTATCTGGAAGTGGACGAACTCGATTTCACTGCGCTGGGAAGGGCAGGAAATATAGAAGAACTCCATGTACCGGGGGGCGCTGCCCCTTCGGGTCTGTTCGAGCAGATAAATGGAATGAATGTTCTTGTCGAGTTGGATTTGAGGGGTGCGACCATACGAGATGCGGATTTCGCGCTGCTCACCGATCTTCCTTCTCTGGAGACGCTCGACTTGTCGAGGTCTTCGATTCAGCAGTCTGGCTGGTCGGTTCTGGCGCGGTTTCCAAATTTGAGTACTCTTGATTTGAGCGGAACTTCGGTCGAAGTACCCGGATCTGAATCACTGTCGGGGCTGGGCAGCCTGCGATCTGTTGACTTGCGCGATACGGCGATTGCGGATGACCGTGTTGCGACGCTGCGCGAGAGTTTGCCCGATGCGGCGATCCTTCATTACTCGCAGGCCACCCGTGAGATAACGTTTTCTGACGCGCGATCTGTAGGTACGCTGTGGATGCGGCCTGTTTCGGAGGGCGGTGAAGAAGTACCCTGGGAATCAGTGGGAAGCGCGCAGGGAGTCGTTCGGGTTCCGCGGGATTCGCAGTTGCGCCTTGATGTGCCGCAGGATGCCTCTTTCACGGCTGACGATCTTGCTGAACTTCCGACAGATGCGATACACACACTTCACATGACGGGTTCGCAGGTAACGGACGAAACCCTGGCCCAGATCGCGCATCTTGAATCACTTGAAGTCCTCGATCTTTTTGCGACAGGAATCACTGATGCGGGCCTGGCTGTATTTAGCGAAGCGGACGGCTCCGAATCCGGTGATCGCTTTCCAAATCTAAGGTCGCTGAATCTTGCCGAGACCTCGATAACTGACGACGGGATCGGTCACCTGGCGAAATTGAGTTCCCTGCGACAACTCGATTTGGCGCGCACGCAGATCACGGACGCGGGCGTTGACGGACTTGCTGAACTTAGTTCGGTCGATCAGCTTTCTCTGGAGGGGACCCGGATATCCCGGTCGAGCTACGAAACCCTGGCTGCGGCGCGGCCGGATAACGTGATTACCTATCCCACTGAGGTTCGTGACGGTATTCCGGGCAGGTCGCCGGAGGTACGTGTGCTGAACGTGGAGTCGGACGCGCCATTTGGGACGCTGCATATTCGCGATTGGCGTTCTACACGTGAAGAAGACTGGAGATATCTTGGGCCAATCTACGGGGACGCGCCGATACCAAGGGGTTTTGCTCTCAAGCTGGAGATATCCGCGCAGGATTCTCTGCAACTGGATGTGTTGAAGTCGCTGACTCCCAATATTCTTCATACGATAGCGTTTGCACTAGATACTACGGTTACTGCTTCGATGTTGGCGGCGCTGGCGCCGCAGCGATCACTTGAGGTCCTTATCCTCGACCAGACAGTCATCGCGCCCGGCGCGCTGTCATCGATCTCGAGTCTGCCCCGGCTTAAATCGCTTGGTTTGAACCAGGCATCATTCGATGAGGCGGAGTTGCTGTATCTGCGCAACATACCGTGGCTGGAGGATTTGAATGTATCAGCGACATCGATATCTGACGAATCTCTTTCGCATCTGACATCCATTACTGAGCTCGAAACGCTCGATGCACACAGCAACAAGGCTGTCGGCGATTTGGGCATGAGGTATCTCAAACGGAACGCGTCCATCAGGAGTCTGAACGTAAAGGAATCGCGAATAACGGACAAGGGGATAGCCGACGTGCTTGAGAACGAACGATTGCGCATGATAGATACCTTTGGCACACTTGTAACGGAAACGGCCGCTGCGCAGCTTGCGAAGGGACAGAATCGGGTACGAATTCAAAACGACAAGCGAACATTTGATCGTTATGAAATCGCGAAGTTGAAGCCTTTTATTGAGCGGGGAATCGAGCGGGCACGGACGATTACGCAAGTCGACCTTCCCAAGATTATTGGCGTGGAGGAGTTTGCGGACATAGCGCCTGATGCTCTTCAGGCGGTCCAGCAGATTTCCGTAGAGGCTCTGCGCCAGAAGGGCGATGCCATAACTGGAAATACACTTGCGACACTTTCCGGCGAGACGTCGCTTCGAGATGTGCCGGAAGAGATACGCCGACCACTTCAGAAAATAGCCCTGAATGCGATAGCGCAGTCCGACACACGAATTACGTACGACGATCTGTCTCTGGTAGCGGGGGTGCAGAATTTCGATACTGTTTTGGGTGAGGAACGACGGGAAATACAGGCGATGGCTTTGTCGGCGCTCGCAACGAATGCCGGGGGAATTGTTCGCGAGGACATCCCTGCGCTTGAAAACCAGACGCGATTCGAAAATATACCTGAGGAAGCGGTGCCGGAGATACAGGCTATTGCATTACAGGCGATGGCTAATTCCGACACCGGCATCGAGGGTCCGGATTTATCGGCGGTTGCCGGCGTTGACTCATTTTCGAGTATAACGGGCGACTATAAAATCCAAATTCAGGATATGGCCCTTCAGGCGATGTCGAATTCAGATACCGGGATTCAGCTGGAAGACCTTGCGATGCTGGAGAGCGCTTCGGGATACGACGCGATCACTTCAGAGGAATTAAAATCGCTTCAGACGCGATCGATGAATCTTATCGTTCTGACGGAGCAGGGTGTCAGATCAGGCGACATCGCTGAACTGGGCGGCAAGGACTATTACGAAGATCTTGCGGCTGAATCGATGGAATCGCTTCAGAAGCTGGCACTGTCCTCAATGGCCGACAACAACGTTATCGTAACTTCGGAGACAGTCGCTCAGATTGGCGGACGGGATGAGTTCGGAGATCTGCCTGGAGATCGGCTGGAGAATTTGCAGACCTACGCGCTGTCGAGTATGTCGAATTCTGAGCGAGGCATCACGATGGACGTGATGGTAGAACTCAGCGGGCTGGAGGGTTTTACAGATTTTACCCAGGATATGCTTGAGCCGATGCAGGAGAAAGCTCTTACTGCTATGGCAGATTCGTATACGGGCATTACGCTGGACGGTCTGGCTACCGTTGTCGGCGCTGATGAAATCGACGATGTATCAGAGGAGAAGCTGGCCCCGATACGATCTCTGGCCGTCACCGCGATGGCAAAATCTGTTACAGGTATTCAGGCAAACCAGTTGGGGATTATTCTGGGAGACGGTGTGCTTGAGGAGCTTGATCTTTCTGAAAGCGGTATCAGCGATGCGGACTTGCTGAACATAGCGAGTCTGGCGGATCTGCGCGAGGTGAACCTTTCTGGATGCAAGGACATTACCGATACCGGCATCTCGTATCTGGCACAGGCATTCAATATGGAGGAGATTCTCCTGGCGAGGACTTCGATTACGAACGCGGCGCTTTCTTCGATGTGGGAGATGAAGTCGCTGCGCGTTCTGGACGTGTCCGATACCTCTGTTTCCGACAATGGGCTGTCTGCCCTTGTGTATTTGCCGTCTCTGGAAGGTCTTTATCTGGGAGGGACGCGGGTAGGCGGGTCTGGTCTTGCCTATCTTGACAGGCTGCCCGAACTACGGGTTCTGAATTTGTCGCGGACAGGCGTTGATGATGACGCGCTTGATCTATTGCCCGCAGAGATGCAGCTGACGAAGCTGTATTTGAATCAGACGGATGTGGGCGACTATTCGTTGAGGCGGATCGGACAATATACTGGGCTGGAGGAGCTTGAGATCGCCGAGTGCGCGAATATCAGTGATGCCGGTTTCAGCGATTTGAGCGGGCTGACGGGACTTAGAAGACTGTCTGTCTATGGAACGGAAGTATCGGATAGTCATGTGGACGAACTGACGCTTATGCGCTCGCTTGAGAGTTTGTACGTGGATCTTGCGATGTTCGATTCGTCTGCCTTCGATATATTGAGAAGTTCGCTACCGCTTTGCCGTATCGAAGGAATCGCGTCATTGATTCCGAGAGTACCTGTCCAGCTGTTCGCGCCGCCTTCAACATTTGAGCGCGTGTACACGACGGGCGGAAAGTTCATTTACACGATGATGCTCGCGGGG
The DNA here is from genome assembly GCA_012965445.1 of Candidatus Hydrogenedentota bacterium. Next base: position 23,437 of record DTSJ01000179.1, on the reverse strand, counting down.
GCATCGTTTCTGATATTGATTGTGCCGTTTGCGCCGATGTATATGCGATATCTTCTTCGGTATCAGGAATATGCCCTGCCGGGGAGGATTCTCAGGGGCGTGATGGTGGGGGGGCAGTTGTCCGGACTTGTCATTAACCGGGGCGTGCGTGCATTTACCTATACTTTCCGTTGGTTTATTTTCCTCGCAGTTGCCGGCGTAGCAATTTACTTATTCGTGCAGCTGGGGACCTACATTTTCGACACCTACTATATGCTGGATGCGGACCGCTAGTCGATCTGGAACGCTATCGTGGTCAAAAAAAATGACAAAGGAAAGAAACCGCGGCTCCTCGAAACAGACCTCTACGAGCCTGTTCGCGACTATCTCGTCCTGCAGGGCTATACCGTCCGCGGGGAGGTGCATGACTGCGACATTACGGCGATCAAAGATGAGGAGCTGATCGTCGTAGAACTCAAGCTTCGGTTTAGCATGGACCTTCTCTATCAGGCCACCCAGCGCCAGAGACTGTCCGAGTCCGTATATGTAGCCTTTCCGCGTCCGGACAAGATGGGTCGCAACAGTCGCTGGAAAGACATCAAGCGTCTTCTACGCAGACTCGAACTCGGCCTCATACTCGTGTCTTTCACCGGAAAGAAGCCTCGCGTCGAGGTTGTATTTCATCCGATACCCGTTCCCCGTCGCAAGAACCATCGAGCCCGGAGGGCGGTCATCCGCGAGATTGAAGGACGCTCGACCGATCACAATCGAGGGGGGAGTACCCGACGTAAACTCCTGACGGCCTACCGCGAGAATGCCCTCCTCATCGCCACGTGCCTCTACGTCAGCGGTGCGCTGTCTCCGAAACAGCTTCGGGGCATGAACACAGGAGTGAAGACCCAGGCGATCCTCTACAATGACGTGTACGGTTGGTTCGAACGGGTGGGACACGCTGTCTACGCTCTTAGACCCGAAGGAAGGGAAGCACTGGGCGAGTATCCGGATTTGGTCGCGCAGTTTCGTGAGGCTGCTGAGGCCTTGAAGAGAAAAGAGGACTAGAGGCGGTCACTCGTAATGAAGTATGGGAGCTAATTGCTGATCGTCGAAATGATGGCGAATGCGATCGAGACCGTTGATAGAAACATGCTGAAAAAACACCAGACGAGATTGCCGTCGCGATTGCGTCGATAGATTCCTGCGAAGGCCCACAATATTGAGATGATCGGTATGAACAGAACGAGATAGAGTGTGGGTAGCGAGATTCCACCGGGCAGCACGACGGTATGAACGCCGGTCAGTATTGCGAAGGGGACAGCGAAGGAAATGCTGACGATTGACCCGGTGATGGCGACTTTCCAGGGGGTTATGGTAAACCGTTTTCGCTGGGGATCAAGCACTGACGACAGGCTCCTGCAAATTGCGACACGCGATTGATGCCGTTTCGGCGGGGAGTTTTATTGGAGCGTCGTGGTTAATCATGTATCAGACGAAAACCGAGATCTGGAGTCGACTTTGCAGGGTCGTGGGTCATCCGATCTGCGGCACGACATTGGGCCGCGGGAACGTACCAGCTACCCCCACGCCCAATGCGAGTTATGTTTTTGTTGATTTGATTGGCGGGTCCCGTAGGATCTACGGCTTCCCCGGAAGGATAGGGGGCGCCCCAATCCTGACACCATTCCCAGACGTTGCCAGCCATATCATATAATCCCCACGCGTTCGGTTTCAGCGTTCCAACTGGGCGCGGAGAACCGGTGTTGCCGGTGGCATAGGGCGACATTACACTATTGGTTTCGTACCACGCGTTTTCCGCGAGGAAATTCACATTTGCACCGAAACTGTAGGCGGAGGTGGATCCGGCACGAGCCGCGTACTCCCATTGGGCCTCGGTTGGCAGGCGATACGAGATTCCGGACTCAATACTGAGCTTCTGAATAAACGCCTGCACATCGTCCCATGAGACCATTTCCACGGGAAGGGAGTTTTCCCGAAATGCTGAAGGGTTCGTGCCCATGACGGCTACCCATTGCTTTTGTGTGACTTCGAACTTCGACATCCTGAACCCTTTTGTCAGCGTTACCCTGTGTATCGCTTCATCCACCTCGCGGTCCTCTTCGTCGGGCAGGCTTCCCATAAGGAAAGTTCCCGGCTCGACGTAGACGAAATCACTTTCGGGAAAAATATCGCTGTAGGGGTTCGCGGGCTTCGAGAAGAATGCGAAATAGACACCGATGAGCAACGCGACCGCTACCAGCACTCCTGCCCCGGCTATTTGTACGATTGAGAATCTTGGTTCTGAGGGGGGTTGGGGAACGAAACCGGACTGCTGCTGCTGTTGGGACAATTGCTGTTGTGATAGTTGTTGCTGCGATTGCTGTTGGGATAGTTGCTGCTGAGACTGTTGCTGGGACAACTGCTGTTGTGACGATTGTTGCTGAGGCGCCGAAGTATTGCTGATACCGGCTCCAGATGCGCCCCGAATCTTCGAGTCGTTCGTGTCCATATTCGAACGCATGACATCAGAACCGGGTGTAGAAAACGGATCTTGACTCACGGCGGAGGCTGAACTCATGCCGGCCAGAAACTGCCCCAGGTCCTTCGACACCAATGCAGCTGAGGGATAGCGTTCTGTCACATTCTTCATCAGCATCAGTTCGATAATATGTGCGAGTTCGTCAGGTACTGCATCGTTGAAGGTGCGTATATCGGGCGTGGGCGAATCGACTGTTTTGCGCATGACGGCGAGTGCGGTCGTTGCGGCAAAGGGCAGTTTTCCGGTGAGCATGGCAAACAGGGTGATGCCGAGCGAAAAAATATCTGAACGCGCGTCCACGTTGGAGTCTTTCCACTGCTCGGGAGACATATAGTCCGGCGTTCCCAAAGAGGTGCCGTCGGCGGTGAGCTGAGAGTTTTCGAAGTTCGCCAAGGCGAGTCCGAAGTCCATGATTTTAATGTGGTCATTTTTGCCGATGATCATGTTTTGCGGCTTGACATCGCGATGCACGATTCCTTCGGCGTGTGCTGCAGACAGAGCGTCCGCGACCTGGCGGGCGATATTGACCGAACGCGCGATGGGGAGCCTGCCTTCTTTACTGATTACCGCGTCGAGCGGCAGTCCCGGCACAAGCTCCATCGCGATATAGTAGGTTTTTTCGTAGGTTCCGACCCCGTACACCGTTACGATGTTTGTATGGTTGAGCCTGGCGGACGATCGGGCTTCGCGTACGAAACGTTTGACCATGGACTCGTCGGAACACATCTCTTCGGGCAGAAATTTTATGGCCACGGTTCGCTGGAGCGAGACATCTGTTGCTTTGAAGACGACACCCATGCCGCCTTTGCCCACCGATCCCTTGATCAGGTAGTTGTCTACCTGTTTGTCCATCATGGTTTCCAGATCAATCACACGACACCCCTTCGAATCGAGTCCCTTTGCCGTGCGGGTATTCTATCGATTCTCTATTCTGAATAAAAGCGAAAATTTCGGGTGTTTCAGAGCCGTTTACAGCCGACGAAACCCTGCTCGGGGTTCGTTTCGGCGTTTTGCTGTTGAATCGACCGATGTTCAATACGATTACTCCGCGCGTCGCCGTTGATAGAGGGCGAGCAATGATTTTGCCTCAATCTGATTGTAGCCCTTGCTCGATCGGACTGCGGATTCCAAGACCGTTTCGGACGATGGGTCGGCGATATTGGCCAGCGCGTAGAGTGCAGCATATCTGAGGTCTCGATTGTTCGATGCGGAATTTTTTGGTTTGACGTGTCATTTCGCAGTTCGCCGAGCGCCTTGATGAGGGCGGCGTTTATTTTCGCGCTGTCAGTATTTCCGAGTGCGCTGTGGATAGAGGCCTTTGCTTTGGGTGTCGCGATGATTTGCAGAACAGTAATCGAAGGTTGGGCAAGAGCGGCATCTCTGAGTAAATCTGCAAGCACAGTTACGGAAGCATCGCCACCCGCGACTTCTAGCTGGCGAATCGTGAAGGCTTTGGCTTCATCGCTCGCGAGGGTGGGCAGGGCGGTCAACGCGGCGTTCTCGAAGGTCTTACGCTGTTTTTCTGCTCCGGGCCGAGATGCATATTTAGCGATTCCATTCAGTGCGGTGCGGACTGCTGTATCGTCGCCATCGCCAGTCGGGACGACTTTATGAAACAAGTCGACGATTGCTGCTTCGCCGCCGCGCAGGAACTGCTTTGCCGTCGCGTCACGGTCATTGGTCGTTTCGGCGGGCATCGTGGTCAGTAGGGTCGTGACTTGCTGAGGTGTCAGCGGGGAACGGGTGGTTGCGCAGGCGGTCAGGAGCATCGATGCACATATTGTCGCCAGCAGTTTTGTTGATACAGACTTCATGTATACCGTCTCCAGATTGAATCTCATTTATTATACGTGCCACTGACCGCGCATGGGCTGGTCGATTAGTCGGTTTGCGCCATCGTCGTCGATGAAGCGCATTGCGACGGGATCGAATTTGAGGTTTCGACCGAGTCGAACGGCGATTTTTCCCAGATTGATTAAGGTGCAGGACCTATGACCGTTCGATTCATTGAGCGCGAACTTGTTTCGTGTCCGGACTGATTCTGCGAAGTCTTTGATCTGCGGGGCGTGTGCCGGGAGCGACTCGACTTTTTCTTTGAGTCCTGTGATTTCTGATCGCATATTCGGGAATAGGTCACCTTCGGGACCTTGAACATAGGGCTCGTCTTCAAGACTGCCGTCGCCGTCCAGGACAATTTCGCAGCCGTCCGCGTAGCGCATAGTAATCCGCCGCCAGGAACTTACCGCGTCCGGGTGCTGCTGCGGGGCATCGACCTCTATTTCGACGGGGCTGGTGTCGTCTTTTTCGAGGAGGTACTGAACCGGGTCGAGATAATGCTGGCCCATATCGCCGAGGCCGCCACCGTCGTAGTCCCAGTATCCGCGGAATGTGCCGTGGGTCCTGTGTACGTGGTAGGGCTTGTATGGGGCGGGCCCGAGCCACATATCGTAGTCCAGTTCCTTGGGGATCGGCTGCGGCGTAAGGTCGGTTTTGCCGCTCCAGTTGAATTTCCAGTTGAAGCCCTGTCCCCGACCGACCGTGATTCTGAGGGGCCATCCCAGCAGTCGGTTCTCGACGGCTTTCTTGATAGGTTCGACGGGCGTATTGAAGTCGTAGAATTTGGATTGGAAGCGGAACCAGGTGTTCAGGCGGAACATGCGGTTGTTGCGCTGAACGGCTTCCACTACTTTCATGCCTTCGCCGATTGTCCGACTCATTGGTTTTTCGCACCAGATATCTTTGCCGGCCTCGGCGGCCGCGATGGAAATCAGCGCATGCCAGTGGGGGGGTGTTGGTACGTGAATGATATCGATATCTGGACGTTCAAGAACTTCACGAAAGTCGTGGTAGCCTTTGACATCGTCTGAGACTTTCTCCAGGGTGGTACTCAGATGACTGCTGTCTACGTCGCAGATCGCGAGCAGGCGTGCGCCGGGATAACCGAGGTGGCCCTGACCCATGCCGCCGACACCAACGACTGCTTTGGTAAGCTCTTCGTTTGGTGATGGCTGACCCGGCGCGCCGAGTACGCTCCGGGGGAGAATCATGATGCCTGCGAAAGATGCGGCGGTTCCTTTCATGAACGTCCTGCGACTGATGGATGGTTTTACTTTCATAGCTGTTTCCCGAAGAGGCCATGTGTTCTCGATAAGGACAGAAGATCCATTCTAATCATTATTCCTACTTGCAGCAAGTTTTAGGGGTCGAATCAGGCGGTATTGACGAGAGATTTTCGGCAGGTCGAGTGTGTACACTATTGGAATCGTTCAAAAGGCAGGAGTAGGTGTTGCGTGGTCCGACTTGACGCTAAATCTGGTGGATTTCCGGTTCTCGTTTTAATGGGAGCAGTGCTGGCTTTCGTTTGCTCAGCTGAGGAGAAGGTGACGGGTATCTCCTTGTACCCCGAAGGCCATCTGGGTTGGGCTTCGTCGCTTGCTGGCGGCGGAATCAAAGGCGAGGTCTGGGTTTCAGACAAGGGTGTGTTGGACGCGGGGGAATTGTTGCGTCAGGTAGAGATAGAAGGGGGGATTCGTGTGATTCATTCCCTAGCTGAGGAATCAGATTCGCAGCGGCTGAATGTTATTGCGAAACTTGATGTACTGATATGCAGTGACGCGGCGTGGCTTGGACTCACAGACAGTGAACGCCTGGCCGTTCACGAACGGGTGGGAAAGGGCATGGGACTGGTTCTGATCGATCTTGAGGAATCGAAGGTGTTTGACGTTGAGAAGGTGCGATGGGAAGTTGTTGATCTGCCCCAGGTGCTTGAGGCGGAATACAGCATGCCTTTGCGGGAAGGGGTACGCAACGAGGTTGGTAGTTGGGAGACTTATGGAGCTGAAAGCGGACGTATCGCGGTGTTTCAGGGGCATTTTCAGCCAGACATGCAGAAACTTGTGCCCTACGATTTTGCCGAAGAGATCGAGCCGTCTCTTTTATACGAATATCATTTAGCGTCACTCATTCGCGCAATTTTATGGGTCAGCCAACGCAAATCTCAATTGAGCATCACAGGTATCGAGAGGGCACGGCCGAATGTGCCGGATGCGAGGGAGATTCCGCCGCAGCTGACGCCGGAGTTTACTCAGTACATGCTGGATCAGCGCATGAAAACCGTTACGCAAGTGATCACAGTCCAGTTTGATCGACCCGCACAACGCAACTATGACGTATTTATACGTGTTCGTCAGCCGCTTCGTGCATCCTCCTGGAGTTATGAAGCCGGCGGTGTGCGCAAAGGAAAAACAGAAAAGACTCTCCATGTTCTAGTCGGCAAGGGGGAAAGCTGGATAGACCTATGGATTATGCGGGGGACCGATGTTGTAGACTGGCACAGTTATCGCGTGGCAATGGACGAATGGCCGAACTTGAGCGACGTACAGTTTTCGAAATGGCTCGTTCAGCGGAGCGATTCGGTCGAAGTAACGTTCAGCGTAGGCAGAAATAGTCGTCGACCGGCACCGACATATGCGTTTTTTGTCGTGAGCGATTCGTTCGGGCGCGTATTGACCGAGTCGCGAGTTGTGATATATAAAGAGGGCGGCGATGTTAAGGCGAATGTAAGCTGGACCGATGCATTGACACTAGATATGAAACTCGAGGTCTATCTCTCTGATGTTCGTGTAGAGCGACTGACCAGTGGATCGCGCAAGTATTCGAGCTACGCAAGTACGGCGTTGATCGTCGAGCAACCGTTGAAGCCGGGGCTACAGTGGATTGTGAAAGGTTCGACGGAGAACGAAGCGTGGAGGCTTTCAGTCAACAAAAGTCTTTCGGTTCTGGGAGCGGATTCTATAGATGTCGTTGATAGTCTTTCGGAAGGCCAGGGAGGGGTAGATGCGAATCTTTCCTCGGTATCCCACCTGGATATCTTGTCACGTCGCTCGGACGCTGGTGATCTGATTCGGGAGCCGTGCCTCACGTCGCTGGAATTTCGACAGGATCTGTATGCAGCATTCAAGAACTGGACGGGTTGGGCGCGTTCACGCGGAATTCGTTATGCTGATCTTAGTGCAAACCCGTCGATATCGTCCGACCTTGGAGTGTATTGCGATTCGGTCACGTGCAGGAGGTATCTGCAATCTCGACTTCAATCATATTACCCGAATCTTGAACTCCTCAATACGAACTGGAATACACGGTTTTCTTCTTGGCAGGACGTACGCACCCCCTTCACGGTATTGGACTTCTCTCCGGTTTCAGTAGACATGCAGCGGATTCGGAACGAGACGGATATTGGGGCGTACAAAGAAGCTCGAGATCAGATGCTGGATCATCGGTCAACGCTGAAAACCGGGATATCGCTTGCCCACGGCGGCACGATTTCGAACCTGTCAGAGTGGATTCCCGAGTTCGATTTGCTTTCGATACCGCCCGATCAGCTGCTCATGGAAAAGGTGCGCTCTTATCGAAGGATGGATGCCTCAACAGGAGTTCGTCTACCCGAAAAGAATTCGAACGCGTCGAGAAGGCTACTCTGGAACTCTCTTTATCACGGGATGACGGCCGTGTGGACGGGAGGGGTGGGGGAGGATGGTCAGGTATCCGAAGACACGATATTACTTGGTGAGGCTATTTATCCGCTTCGACAGGGGATCGATGTGCTGCTCCAGTCTGCCGAGCCCGTTCCAGCGTCCGTGGCGATCTATGAGAATTCGGCTTCATTGTACGTTTCAAGCCTGGAGGAACGCAGTGAGATAACCAATGTGCAAACATTGATCGTTCGTACTCTTGAGGGACTCGGTTTGGGATACGATTTCGTTTCATACTCAAAGCTGATGGAGACGGGCCTTTCCGGATACGGTGTATTGATTCTGCCACACGTGAGGGCCTTGAGCGCTGAGGAGGACGCACTTATCGGTCAGTTCATTGTCGACGGCGGAACGCTAATTACCGACGGGATAGCAGGCGAAGTAGACGAACATGGGGCGGCACGGCAGACCAGCAGCAAGGCTATTGAAGCTGCATTGCAGATTTCGTTCAGCGAGGAAGGGGATGGACGGGATGGATTGGATGCGGCTATTCGCGATGCAGAAGTACCCCGTCTTTATCCAGAGTTGACGAATGCGGGAAAATCTACCGGGTCGTTCGAATGGTTTCGCTATCGTTATGGAAAAGCTGAGCTGGTCGGTATTCTCGCCGGCGAAGGCGCCCTAGGGCGTACGCCTTCGATGAGATTTCCTGAAGGGCGGGCGGTCTACGATGTACTTGAGGGGAAACAGCTGAAAACTTCGAAGGCGGGAGCGTCTTTGAATGAAGCGGGGGCGGGATTGATATGCGTGTTGCCGTATCGGGTAAGCCGGATTGTTGCGGACGTTCCCGAGATTGTACAATCCGGGCATAGACTTCACTATTCAATGCAGATTAAGACTTTCGACGCGCTGCCGGGCGATCATTGGGTGCATGTGAAGCTGTTGGATGAAGCCGGTCGTTCTATCCGGTATTACGAGTCCACTATCGATTGCGCGGGCGGCGTGGGCGAAGGCTATATACCGCTTGCGCTGAACGAGAAGCCGGGACAATACACGTTGGTCATTCGAGACGTGATGACGGGGGTAATGACTTCGAAACGGATAGAGATAGTGTAAGGATCCGTTGTCTCTGGAATTGGGCGCTAATCGTCTTCGTTCGAACCTATTTCCAGTCCGTACTTCTGAAGTCGATATCGGAGTGATCGCGTAGTCAGTCCCAAGAGCGCGGCAGATTTTTTTCGAGAGTCGTTGGTTTTTTTCAAGGCCTGTTGAATGAGACCAATTTCCAGATCTTCCACAACCGTTTCGAGCTCTACTCCGGTGTCCGGAAGTTTCGTGATCTGCGAGCTTGGCTCGGGCATGAAGTGGAGGATATTTTCCGGCAAATCCTGCTCCTCAAGAACACTGTTTTCAGATAGTGCTACTGCGCGCTCCATCATGTTTCCCAATTCCCGGATATTGCCCGGCCATCTGTAGGCCGACAGAATATTCATAATCGAATCCGGAACGTCCAGCGGCGGGCGTCCGAGAGTTTCTGCATGCAGGTGCGCGAAATGATGCACGAGCAAGGGTATGTCATCTTTTCTCTCAGACAGCGAAGGTAGTTTTATCGGGATAACATTTAAACGATAAAACAGATCCTCCCGAAACGTGCCTTCCTGTGAGCGTTGCTCAAGATTCCGGTTTGTCGCCGACACGAGCCGTACGTCGACGGAAATGGGGCTGGTTACTCCGAGGGGGATAATCGAATTGTCGTCCAGTACGCGCAGCAGTTTTACTTGGAGCGACAGTGGCATCTCACCGATTTCGTCGAGAAACAACGTGCCGCCGTCCGCGGACAGAAACAAGCCCTCCTTGTCCTCGTAGGCCCCGGTAAATGCCCCTTTTTTATGGCCGAACAGTTCGCTTTCCAGTAGGTTTTCCGGGATGGCACCGCAGTTGATTGCGACAAATGGTTTTTCTGAGCGCTCGCTTAACTGATGGATGCTGCGGGCGACGAGTTCTTTTCCGGTGCCGCTTTCGCCGTAAATGGCAACTGTACTGGGGAGCAATGCAATACGCCGTATCATGTCGCGCACTTTTTCAATGGCCTGACTTGCGCCGATCATGTTTCGCACCTGTCCGAGTTTCGCCTGTTCCTTTTTTAGAGTTCGGTTTTCACGAAGCAGTTCGTTTTGTTCGATACTGCGTTGAATGATTATCTTAATTTCATCGTTTTTAAACGGCTTAATAATATAGTCCGAGGCTCCGAGTTTCATGGCCTCAATTGCGGACTCGACCGACCCGTGGGCGGTCATCATAATCGCGGGTATCGAATCGGCGCGCTCCTGAATCCATCCCAGAAGCGACATGCCTGCATTTTTGTCCGAGCCGATACGCAGATCCGTTATGACGGCGTCGTAACGTGCCTTCTCAAGGCATGCGCGCCCACTCTCGATATCCGGGGCGGTCTCCACATCGTATCCTTCGTTTCCCAGAATAATTTCGAGGAGTTCGCGCATTCCTTGTTCGTCGTCTACGACAAGTATTCGCTTACGACTCATTCTTTGATCCCTTCGCTTCGTGACGTAGCCGGGGGAGGCGCAATTCCAGGGCGCATCCGCCTCCCGCTCGGTTTGAAGCTCTTATCGTACCATTGTGTGCTGTAATAATCCTCATGCAGACGGCAAGCCCCATACCTACGCCTGAATCTTTCATTGTAAAGAAGGGTTCAAATATTTTTTCTATTGTTCCCGGTTCGATTCCCGGGCCGGTATCGTCAAAACGAATCTGTACGGGACCGTCGTCAATTTGGCTCGCCTGAATCAACAAGGTTCCCGCGAAGTCCATGGCTTCGACCGCGTTTTTCCCGATGTTCACGAACACCTGTTTCAGTTGGGAAGCGTTCCCCGAAATCCAGTACGCTTCGTCAGGAATTGAGCATTCGATCTGCAACGCTTTGTGTTGGTCATACTCTCTCCGCAGGAGAGTAGCGACGTCGTCGATGATTCCACTCAACTCAAGGGGCTTTACATCTTCAGAGGGATTTGTGGAAAAATCGAGAAAACCTTTTACGATTTCGTTCAGGTGATCGGATTCACGCAAAGCCATTGCCTGGAGTCGCTCTATCAGTTCCTGCGACTGCGAAGACGAGCGCATCTCGTCGACGGCACCGCGAATGACGGCCACGGGATTGCGGATTTCATGAGCGAGACCAACGGCCAGTTCACCCACGACTGCCATGCGATCCTGTCGCAGCAGCTCTTGGCGCATCGCATTCATTTCGGTAAGATCGGTGAAAGAGACGATAAGTCCGGTCAGTTCGCTTTCGTCGTTGTACATGTGATTTGTCGTTAAACCGAGCAGGGTTGTCGAGCCCTGGGGCTGCTGTAGTTGAAATTCGTAACTGTTGTAGTCTTTGCCCGAACGCAGGGCCGTCAACACAGGGCACTCGTCGCCGGAAGCTGTGTGCATGATCTCTCCGATGGAGCGGCCCATGGATTCTTCACTTGGAATACTCAGGATCCTGCTGGCGGACACATTCTGCGCTGCGATCATGCCTCGCTCGTTGGTAATGATAAAGCCGCTTGCCATATTGTCCAGAATTTCACTTTGGAATTCCCGCAATTTGTAGATTCGATTGTTCCAGTATCCTGAAATGAACGCAGTCAGGTAGATGAGCATGACTTGAACGAGATAGTTGTACCACAGGTTAAATGTGCTCGAGAATCGATCCTGGGACGGGTGCAGCAGTGTTTGTTCAAGCATGAATACTGATGCCAGGGTCGCGATGACGAATCCTTGTCTCAACCCCAGGAGGACACCGACTTCCAGAACGACAACGACGAAAATGAAGGTAAAAAAACTTGTCGGCCCATCGGTTAGGGCTACTGTGAGTGCGACTACGGAAAAATCGACGACGACTTGCGCCCATGTCTGCGAGGAACCGACCTGCTGTTTTGCGTGGAGTGTGTGCAGATACCAGTAGTTGGTTAGGAATCCGAAAGTATATAGAAACAGGAGATACTCGGCGCCGCGTTCGATGGAGAGGAATGCTGAACCAACAGTGATGAACGACAGGACACCCATGCGGGCGACAGCGAAATTGCGCAGCCATCCGCTTTCGCCTTCAAGGGTCCATTCGAGCGAGGTGTATTCGCGTTGCGGATTCGAGAAGAAGCGGGATCGCGTCGATGATGAAAATGATCTGCTCACGCACAGGTACTCCTTCGAGCAATTGTGGAGAAGTCAGTACATGATCCGAAAACAGGCCTAGTAGTTTGCGCCTTTGTCGATCAGGTTCTGCAATCCTTCCTGATTGGAACTGCGTTTCATCGCCATGTCGAGCGTGACAATATTACGCTTGTATAGACGATACAGCGATTGATTCATGGTCATCATGCCTTCCCCGGCACCGATTTCAATCATGGAGGGAATTTGCTCGAGTTTTTCCGACCGAATCAATGCGCGAATGGCCGGGTTCATTAGCATTAATTCCATACACATTGCGCGGCCGCCCCCGTCAGCTTTGGGAATTAGCTGCTGTACACAGACCCCTTCAAGCACGAAAGACAACTGCGTACGCACTTGGTCCTGCTGGTTGGCAGGGAACACGTCGATAATACGGTTCATCGTCTGGAGGGCATCATTGGTGTGCAGTGTAGCGAATGCGAGGTGGCCCGTTTCTGCAACCGTCAGACCTGCTAGTATTGTTTCGGGGTCGCGCATTTCGCCGATGAGAATTACGTCTGGATCCTGGCGCAAGATGCGCTTGAGCGCCGCGCTGAAGGAGTTGGTATCTGAGTGAATCTCACGCTGATTTACAATGGCCGTTTTATGAGAATGCAGGAATTCGATAGGGTCTTCAATGGTAATGATGTGAACCTGACGTTCGCGGTTTATTTTATCTATGATTGAAGCAAGTGTGGTGGATTTACCGCTACCAGTTGGTCCGCACACCAAAACCAGACCGTGAGGTTTGTATGCGAAATCCGCTATCGGGTCTGGAAGTCCCAACTCGTCGAAATCGAGGATTTCGTAGGGAATAGTACGAAACGCTCCGACAACTGAACCGCGGTCACGATATACGTTGAGGCGAAAACGGCTTAAGCCGGTAACACCAAAGGACAAATCGCATTCCTTTTGTTCTTCGAACTCGGCTATCTGTTCTTCGTTCATTACCGAGTAGATAATTTCCTGTGTTTCATTGGGGCGCAGTACCGGGTACCCGTCCATAGGCTCGGTTAGACCATGTATGCGCATAACCGGAGGCGCACCGGCAACAATATGAAGGTCACTGGCGCCCAGTTCGATGAGTTTCACCAGCAACTGCTTGATGTTAATATCGGTGGTTTCTGCTGATTCTGACACAGTGTTTTTCCTGTACGAGCCCCAAGTTTAATCCGCGCCGGTTACTCGTAATACTTCCTCGATGGTTGTCAAGCCTTTTGCGGCTTTCGCCAGTGCATTCTGGCGCAATGTCCGCATGCCGCACGCTACTGCCACTTTCTTAATCTGACTTGATGATCCTCGATTCAATATCACGTCTTCCAGTTCAGGATAATTATTCATCGCTTCGATTACTGCAAGCCTACCTTTATAACCTGTGTTTTTGCAACTCGTACAACCGCGGCCCTTGACGAAATTTGGAACATCTGCATAGGTGGTCTCGTTGAACTGTACTTGCTCAAGGGCTTCGTCCGTTACCTGTTGTGCTTCTTTGCAGTCCGGGCAAACACGCCGCATCAGGCGTTGTGCCGCCGCGAGGGCAACCGAGGACTGCACCAGGAAGGGTTCCAGATTCATGTCTGTCAGGCGGGTAAAGACGCTGGAGGCATCGTTCGTGTGGAGTGTACTGAGTACCAAGTGGCCCGTCAGGGCCGCTTTTATCGCGACATCAGCGGTTTCTTCATCACGTATTTCACCGACCATTACGACGTCGGGGTCCTGACGCAGGATCTGGCGCAACGCAACTGCGAAGGTGAACCCGATGTCCGCATGGGTCTGCACCTGATTGACGCCGAACAATTCATACTCCACCGGATCTTCTACTGTTACCACGTTTTCAGTGACTTCGTTGAGGCGGTGCAGCGCGGAATACAATGTTGTTGTTTTACCGCTACCTGTAGGCCCGGTAATCAGGAGCATGCCAAAGGGAAGGACCAAGGCATCCTGGAACGTTTTCATGGGCTGCTCTTCGAATCCCATTGCGTTCAGATCAAGGGTAAGCGATCCTTTGTCCAGAATACGCATCACGATCTTTTCACCGTGATAGGTCGGCAAAATAGCGGTACGGAAATCGATCTCGCGGCCTTTGAACACGATGCGGAAACGACCATCCTGCGGCAGCCGATGCTCCGCAATGTCCAGATTAGCCATAATCTTGATACGCGATATTATTGCAGATGCCAGATTACGAGGGGGATTCTTTGTTTCTTCGAGTTTTCCGTCTACACGATACCGAATGCGAATCACCTTCTCATACGGTTCGATATGGATGTCGCTCGCGCCCAACTCGAGACCATTGACCAATATTAGATTGACCAATCGGATAAGGGGTGCATCTTCTGCGTCGTTCTTCATCGCAGAAATATCCGCGACCTCTTCGGTTTCCTCGACATTCTCCACATCGTCTTCGCTGCCGTCGCTGATGAGTTCTTCGTAGAGTTCATCGTACATTTCGACGCCTTTGGCGCTGGACCCGTAGTACTTCTCTATAGTTTCTTCCAACTCATGCTGCATTGCCACAACGGGTTTTATTTCGTAACTCGTGAGAAGGCTCAGGTCATCCAATGCCATGATGTTAAGAGGATCGGCCATCGCCAAGGTCAGCACATCGCCAGTGAGCGATATCGGCAGCATAAGGTATTGGCGTGCCAAAGTCTCCGGAACTTCTTCAAGGACTTTTTCGGAAATATTGTAGTGGGCTACACGAATATGCGGGATGCCCAGTTGCTCACTTATGGTGATGACGAGGTCTTCCTCGCTCAGGTATTCTTTGTCAACAAGTATTGATGCGAGATTGCCGCCCTGCTGGCGCTGAATATTGATGCATTCGCGCAGCTGATCCGACGTAACCAATTCTTGTTCTGTCAGAACATCACCGAGTCTCTTCTTTACTTTGGTTGCCACTTATTTCTGCTCCATAGTACTGTAGACGTGCCGTATCCCTTCGGAGCTCCACCGGGAGAACCCAATGCCACTCTGCTGAGCCACGATCAATATCTGTAGCATCGTAAGGAATTTCGAGGACACTTGGAATAGCAAATTCAGTACACCCAAAACACTCTACAGCGTTTACTCGATATCACAAACTGTAAGATCCATTTTACTTCATCATCCAGAGGTTAAAACTATCATAAAGTACACTATTTGTCAATAATTTATAAAATGAGATGTATTCGAGAGGTATGGTAATGTGATGTCAGACAGGAAGCACTTATGGGGCTGGAAATAGAGCGAAAGTTTCAAGTTGTTGGAGATGGCTGGCGTGAAAAAGTTGTGCCGACCCATTATCGACAGGGGTATCTCGCCGTTGGACCGCCAGTGTCGGTTCGCGTTGCGGATTCCAAGGCTATGCTGAACATCAAACAGTCGACGCTTGACATTGCCCGCGCCGAATTCGAGTACGAAATTCCGCTGGCCGACGCCGAACACATGCTCGAACATCGGTGCGACGGCCATATCGTAGAAAAAAACAGGTATATCATCGACTTCGATGGTTCTCGCTGGGAGGTTGATGAGTTTCTTGGCGAAAATGAGGGTTTATTGATCGCGGAGACTGAACTGGACAGCATCGACCAAACCTTCTCGCGCCCGCCCTGGCTCGGCCCAGAGGTCTCGGAAGACGAACGCTACTTCAACTCCTATCTCTCGCAGAAGCCGTATAATCAGTGGTCGGAAAAGTAGGTATAGATTTGACGGTTGATGGGTTTAAAGGGTGCGGGACGAACTCAAATACTCGTGTGCCGTTCCATCGTTTGCCCGACATTTGCTATACTCTACGTCAATCCAAAGCGTATTTTAACTGGAGGAATTTCCCTTGTTTGAATCATTAGAAATGGCCCCTCCGGATGCTATATTGGGGCTGACAGAAGCCTTTAATCAGGACACGAACCCAGACAAAATCAATCTGACAATCGGCGTTTACAAAAACGAGTCCGGTACGACTCCGATCTTTCGCACGGTCAAGAAGGCTGAAGAACGTATCCTCAGTGAAGAGTCCACGAAGAGCTACCTGGCCATCAACGGCTCCAAAGAATACGCGAGTGCGGTTCAGCATCTCATTTTTGGCGATGACCATGAGATAGTTTCATCCGGCCGCGCAGTCACCGCACATACGCCCGGCGGCACAGGTGCGCTGCGAGTTGCTGCCGAGTTTATCAAGCGCGTTAACCCGGATGCTACGGTATGGCTGAGCAAACCGACCTGGCCAAATCACCCGTCCATTTTTGAGGCGGCAGGGCTTGCCATGAAAAGCTATCCCTATTACGATGCCGAATCCAAGACGCTCGATTTCGACGCGATGACCGCTGCCCTCGAACAAGTCCAACCGCGGGAGACTGTCCTGCTCCATGGATGCTGCCATAACCCGACCGGCATGGACCCCGATGCTGAGCAATGGCAGCAACTTGCCGAACTGTTGTCCTCCAAACAGGCCCTTGTCTTTTTCGACTTTGCTTATCAGGGGCTTGGCAACGGGCTTGATGAGGATGCCGTAGGTCTTCGTACTTTTTGTAAAGAAGGCTGTGAGCTGCTGGTCTCAAGTTCCTTTTCCAAGAATTTCGGTCTGTACCGCGAACGTACTGGTGCATTGACGCTCGTCGCGAAGGATGCCGATATCGCTGCGAAGAGCATGAGTGTCCTCAAGCAGGTCATCCGTGCGAATTACTCGAACCCGCCGTCTCATGGAGCAGCCATCGTCACGACGATACTCGGCGATCCGGACCTGCGGGCTGACTGGGAAGCGGAAGTCAAGGAGATGTGCGCACGAATCGCAGATATGCGAAGGCAGTTCGTTGAGAAGTTGAAAGAACTCGGCGTTACCCGCGACTTTTCATTTCTGACGACGCAGAACGGCATGTTTTCCTTTTCTGGATTGAACCCTGAGCAGGTGAAGCGGCTCAAAGACGAATACGCCATCTATATAGTCGGCAGCGGACGCATCAACGTGGCGAGCCTGACCCCAGGAAATATCGATGCCTTCTGCAAGGCTGTATCGGAAATTCTGTAGCTGCCGTGCGAGGAAAGGATAATCCCTTTTGTTACTGAATCTGATGCTCATCGCAGTTGCCGGCGGACTTGGAGCTGTCGCGCGATACGGCACCGGACTCCTCGTCATTCGTTTTGTTCCCGAAGAAAACTTTCCCTGGGCGACGTTCACGGTAAACATGGTCGGCTGCCTGTTGTTTGGCATCGTTTTTGCCGCGATTGAGGCGGCGACACATTGGGACCCTTGTACGCTGGCGCGGGCGCGTATGGTTTTGTTGACTGGATTCATGGGCGCGTTCACGACTTACTCGACCTATGCTTTTCAATCCGTCCTGCTGATTCAGGATGCAAGGTGGGGACTGGCCGTTGGGAATATTGCCGGGCAGACGATCATCGGCGTGCTCGCCATCTTCGCTGGATTGTATGTTGGTAAAGCGGTGTTTTAACGCCCGACGCAATGTTGCTACAATGCCTGTCACCAACAAGGCAGACGATCAGTCCAACATTCAACAAAGGATAAGACTATGGCTACCCGTGAAGTAGATATAAATGATGTTCCAAATATGGTAGGCGAAGAACTCGGCTCCTCCGAATGGCACGAAGTTACCCAGGAAGACATTCAGAAATTTGCCGAAGCTACAGGCGATTTCCAGTGGATCCATCTGGATGTAGAACGCGCAAAGAAGGAATCCCCATACGGCTGCACCATCGCGCACGGCTATTACACGCTTTCGCTGATGCCGATGCTTATGGCGCAGATCTGGAAACTGACGGGTGCGAAAATGGGCGTGAACTACGG
This sequence comes from Candidatus Hydrogenedentota bacterium, assembly GCA_012965445.1. Next base: position 5,466 of record DTSJ01000179.1, on the reverse strand, counting down.
CCTGAACAAGCTGCGTTTTCCGGCTCCTGTACCCGTTGGCAAAAAAGTACGCGCGACTGCCACGCTGCAGGAGGTCAAAGAAATCAAAGGCGGATTTCAGTACGTCGTTGCGGCGACCATCGAAGTCGAAGACTCCGAAAAACCTGCCGCTGCGGTCGAGGCTATTTTTCGTACCTACACATGATCGGAAATACGGAGTATTTCACGGTTCTTTTTGGTTTTACCTTTTTCTATCAAGAAAAAGGTAAAGGCGGTTAAGCGGTAAACACATGTCCGAAGATCCCCTATATATACGCATACTTGAGAAGCTGGGCGTGAACACCACGCGCCTCAAATGGAAGCTGTATCAAAAAGAGCGGAAGGTTCAGGACATCGCGCGCACGGGGATACGTCCCAAGGGGCTTCAATGGCTGTCGTACCCGCACAAGATCTGTTCTCACTGTCACGCCATAAACGACAAGGAAGCCCGCGAATGCAGCTCGTGTAACCGACGACTTCCGAACATGCTTATCTATAAAATCAGCCGCCTGTTGACAAGTGCAGCTTCTGGTGAGTCACCGGTGATCATTCAAGGCTTCCTTGGGCTGATGCTGCTGTTTTTTGCCATCGAGATATCCTTCGGCGGGTTTTCGATGGAGAATATTATGATGCCGGACAATTACGGACTACAAGTCCTGGGGGCATTCACTACCCACATTTTTCAAGGCCCGTTCCAGTGGTTTCGCTGGACCGCGTTCGGACTTTTACACGGCGGACTGATCCACATTGGCTTCAACGGCTATGCCCTCTATCAGATAGGTCCAATAATCGAATCCCAGATTGGCCGTGCACGCATGCTCGTTTTGATCACGGTGTCGCAACTCGGTGCGGCGCTGGCCTGTTACCTTTGGTACTTCGAAATAAACAAAATTAACACACTTGTCATCGGAGCATCGGGATGGGTATTCGGACTCCTTGGATTCGGAATCATTCTCTTTCACAGAATGGGCATTCCCTCCATCCGCAACCAGCTCTCTTTTTGGGCCGTGTTCATGCTTGGATTCGGATTCATGGTGGGTGGGATCAGCAACGCAGCGCACATCGGGGGCATGCTGGGCGGCATGCTCATCGCCATCTTGCCCGCAGGCGGGAATGTCAGGATGCCGGGCATTGACAAAGCCTGGGCCATAATAGCCCTTTTCAGCATTCTCCTCTGGTCAGTGACCATAGTATTCATGTTCGTTTCCTTGTCATTCAACCCATAAAGAGTTGCTCGTGGGCCGGACCTATGATTCGCCCGGGGATTTTCCGGCCGATCGCGGGCGGCAAATGCTCTGAGATCGCGGTACGCGGGATCGGCATCCGGGGCTATTATTGTCAATAGTTTACTTTTGTAAACTGTTTCAATTAAATACTTTACGACGCGTATCCTCCCGTTTCCTACAATCCCGGATTGCCTGTCAGAACTTGGATATCGGACTGAATATGTGGCTCTCAAACTTCTCGATTTCCGTGACTGATGTGGCTCAGAATCTACCGCTCCAGATATACTGGGAGGAATCGGTGTCTCTCGGAAACCTCGGATTCCCTCCGAATCGTGCAACGCCGTGCCTAGAAAATATAGAGGTACAACTCACAGGCCATTGTCGGGGGAGATTTCTCCTTCATTTAACCGATAAATGGGCTAGAATTGGACGAATTTGTGTATTACAATGGGATTGAATCGTTATTTAACATAGAGGTGAAGCGGATCATGCGTAGATATACCAAGAAATTTACATTTTTACTGACGTTCGCCGTCATTAGCCTACCGATGCTCGCCACCGCCACGACGTATACGGTCAGCAAAGGGATGTCAATCCAGAAGACGATTGATAAAGCCGAACCCGGCGACCTTATCCAGGTGCTGCCCGGGGAGTACTCGGAGGCCATCAAGATCACTACCCCGGACCTGCGAGTCATCGGTATGGAGTTTGAAGGCGCCCATGCGCGCCTCAACGGATTCGACAAGACCCTGGTTCAACAGCTCGAAGATCCGATAACCATCGATGCGGACAACGTCACTGTCGAGGGATTCCATGTACGCAGATTTCACGGAAAAGGAATTATCGTAGACGGTCGATCCGGAATCACGCTCAGGAATATAGATATCACCATGCCCGCGAGCGACGCGATTCGATTCGAAAATTCTACGGACCTCAACATTGTCGGATGCGTCGTGAGGAGTCCCGGCTATATCGGGATTTCCCTGCGGAAATGCCAGGGTGTCGTCGTGAGCCGCTGCGAAGCGTATAACAGTGCTCTCGGCGTAGAAGTTCGAGACGGGATAAAAATCGCGCTCGATGCGCTCAGCGTCCACGACAACGGCATGGGAATTTTGCTCGTGAACACGAAGAATGAGGAGGGCTACGCCGAGCACACGACGATTTCCAGTTCGCGCGTTCTGGACAGTGGGACGACGGAAGTGGAGAACGCCTTGACCGAGTCGCCGCTATTTCTTGCAGGAGTTGGAATTCGAATCGTGGGAGCGATACACACAGATGTTTCCCGATGCCACGTTGCGGGAAATACCACGTATGGCATCATGACCGAACAGTACACGGTCAACGAAAATGCGAAGCCCCATCCGGCCGAGCATACTTACGTCCACCACAATGAATACGCGAATAACGGCAACGACCCTTCTGACGCATACAAGAAATCCTACTCCGAGGTCCCTTCTGGTGACCTCTATTGGGATAAGATGGGACGCCGCAATCAATTCCAGGAAAGCGGGAAACCCAGGACTTATCCCGAAAAGTTGCTTACGGAGTTCGGCGGGGTCCACACGGGCGGCATGCATTTCTTATAGGAATTAGTGTTCTCCGTTATGCGCGCATCCGTCGTATGTGGTCATCATGGTATGTTCGGGAAGGCCTAATTCCTCGACGCGACCTTCTTTGGAAGTGTAGTAGCCCGTGATGGTTTTGGCTTTAAGATCACGGAACAGATCCACGCCGATTTCGAGTTCCGAGGGATGGGAGTTCTTTGTATCGCTGAGAGGTTCGAGCAGCCCGATGAGTTGTTCAGGGGACGCTTTGGCAATGTTCGATTTCTGTATTTTTTTGTAGCGTTTGTCTAGCCATTTGAGGCCGTTTTTAACACGATCCTGATTTTCTTCGGAATCTACGGAGTACAACAGGTCGATATATTCGTGTACGCGGGCTTCGCTGGCACCAGCCGTATCGGTCTTGGGGATGATCGTCTCGCAGAGAGTTTCGAGTTGCGTGATTTCTTTGTTCGAAAAAAAGTCGGGAGACCATTGCCCGTTTTTCGTTGCGGCCTTGACGACGCTACCGTCTTCGTCAAACGCGAAGATCCAGTTTGACGCGCTCAGGGCGCTCAGGGCGGTTGCGGCGGTCGTCGCTGTCATTCCAAGCATACTGCGTCGGGTGATTTCAGTGGTCATCGTATCGCTCCTAGATCGTTCATCACCGGATCAGGTGAGGTTGCCTTTTTTGGCTTCATCAACAAGGTAGTCGCATGCGCGGGCGGTGAGCGCGAGCATCGTCAGGGTCGGATTCTGGCACGCGATGGACACGAAAGCGCTGCCATCCATCACGAAGAGGTTTTTGACGTCGTGGCACTGATTCCACTTGTTCAGCACGGAGGTCTTCGGGTCTTTGCCCATGCGCGCAGTTCCGACTTCGTGAATGCCGAATCCAGGTGCGGCAGGTTCGCTGTCTGTCCGTATGTCCACGGCGCCGGCAGCTTCGAGCATCTGTTTGCCCTGTTCCACGATATCGTCGACCATGGCGTATTCGTTGTCGCCCAGTTCGCAGTGGATGCGCAGTACAGGAATTCCCCAGGCGTCTTTGACTTCCGGGTCAAGCTCACAGCGGTTGTCCCAGTCGGCGAGCATTTCGCCGAATCCAGATAGACCTAACGTGGATCGATGTCCGTCGCGCACTTCTTCTTTGAAGTCTTTGCCGAAGCCTTTGGTGGCGTAGGCATGCTCAAAGGTGGTGAGGTTTTCGCCGCCCTGATAGCCGTATCCGCGTATGAAGTTCTGCTGCTTATCGCCTTTGAAGTTGCGGAAGCGCGGAATGTAGCAGGCGTTCGGGCGAATTCCGATCTCGGGCTTGCGGCCCATGTCCGGCATGGTTCCGCGAGCGCCCACCGCGTACATGTGATCCATAAGGTAATGTCCGAGTGCGCCGCTTTCATTGGCGAGACCGTTCGAGTAGCGCTGGTCGGCGGAGTTCATAAGGATGCGCGTCGACTCAAGCGTGGAGGCCGCGAGAATGACGATCTTTCCTTTGGCTTCGTGGGGCGTATTCGTTAGTTTGTCGAAGTACAGAACGCCTTTGGCTTTCTTGTCGTCGCCCATCTGTACGTTTCGAACGATTGCGTTGGTAACGAGTGTAAAGTTTCCTGTTGCCTGCGCGTAAGGCAATGTTGAGCCCGGCGAGTTAAAGTAGGAATTCGTCTGGCATCCTTTGTGACATGGGCCGCAGTAGTGACAGGCAGCGCGGTTCTTATGCTGGCGGGTAAGGATTGCCACACGTCCGATGGTCATGCCGCGTCCCATCTTCTTCACTTCAGTCGCCATCTTCTCCTCGGCGCAGGTCATCTTCATCGGCGGCAGGAAGCGGCTGTCCGGGAGCTGCTCATAGCCTTCCTTCTGACCGCTAACGCCGATATGCCGCTCTACGCGCTCGTAGTACGGTGCAAGGTCCGCGTAGCTGATAGGCCAGTCATCGCCGTATCCGTCGTGGCTCGCAGCCTTGAAGTCCAGATCGCTGAGTCGATATGTCTGGCGCCCCCAAAGCAGCGTTCGGCCACCCACAACGCCCGCGCGCACCCACCAGAACGGCTTCTTCTCCGGTGTCGTGTAGGGATTGTCTACTTCGTCGAGATAGAAGTGGTGATTCGTCTCGCCGAAGGCGTAGTTCTTGCTCCCGATTTCATGCCGCTCACGGAGTTCATCGGGAATGCCTCGACCCCGGAACTTGAGCTCGTAGGGCTGCTTGTGTTCTCCGTAGTCTTTATCCGGGTCGAGCTGTTTGCCCATTTCGAGCATCAGCACGTTGAGTCCGGATTCGCAGAGCTGCTTTGCGGCCCAGCCGCCGTTCGCTCCGGAACCGACGATGATCACGTCGTATTCTTCTCCTGCCATAACGTACTCCTTGTATCTATTTCGCGGCCAATGGTTCCAGCGTCTTCTGGCCTTGTTTGATCAGTCCACTCAATATTTCAACGACATCCGGGTGTTCTCTACTCATACTGTACAGCTCTTCGGGATGATTTTCCATGTCGAAGAGCAATCCTGGCTTATAGTATGGGAGCATTCCGACTTTTGCATACCAGTTTCGGTACATGGTCGAATGGACCAGTTTCCAACGCTGTGTGCGGACTGCCGCCACGTCGTTCTTGAAAAAAGCTCGTCAGTTTTGCCCCCTCGGCCGCCATGCGATCCAGGTGGGGCGTTTTTATTCGTGTGTTCCC